>USCU01000218.1 GCA_900553335.1 uncultured Ruminococcus sp.
GTTTTATGACGGAGTTGACAACAATCAATTTCACGATTGCGCTATAGTTTTTGCCGACTCACCGTATGTGCTGACGATATTCACAAATCAAATACCTGAAACGGAAAAAAGTGCAAAGGTATTTAAGGAACTTGCTGTAGTGTTTGACAACATAAATGCAGTCATATATACAAATAAAAATTAACAGGAGGTATTGCTGTATGGAAAACAACGAGAACTTGAAAGTTTATTCTATTCATATGGGCAAAGCAAAATGTGCCGTTGACTTAGGTGACGGCTCGGAAAGAGGAGAATATGTAAATCAGGACTACATACTTCACAAAATGGGCAGACCGCACAGAGCTATCAGCTTGATGTACTGCTACTATCCTTTAGATAAGGAATGGCCCGGAAGAATCTCTGAGGTTATGAAGGACGCTAACGTTTCCTTCCAATGGGATTATCCTTATGACGACTATTTCACCTATAAGGGCGGTCTTGAAGGTAACACTGAGGGTGAACCTTTCACTTGCATGAGAGATGTTCGCCGTCACGGTCAGGACGTTATCTTAACGCTTACTATTGACCCTCACGTTTCAGACGAACAGCTTATCGCTATTGCCAACGACTTAAAGCCGTTCGGAAGAATGATGCTCAGAATTAATCACGAAGCTACAGGTGACTGGTTCTCATTTACAAAAAGGGCAACATATGCTGAGATCGGTGATTTTTACTGCCGCTTCAATAAGATTCTAAAGGAATACGCTCCGAATGTTCAGACGATTCTTTGTATCGGTGGTGTTGAGGATCCGTCAACAGGAAAAATTGAAAAAGAAGAAGAATTTTCACAGGCTGTTAAGGACACTGACATCTGGAGTATTGATAAGTACATGGCTCTCCACTGGGGCTGGCCGTTTGACGTTGCTGAACGAGGCGGAAACACCTTTAAGCGTGAAAAAGTTGATGAGGTTTTCGATTACACAAAAGCCGCTTACGAACGCTTTAAAGAAATAAACGGCGGCGTTTCTAAGCC
Source organism: uncultured Ruminococcus sp. (assembly GCA_900553335.1). GTDB lineage: Bacteria > Bacillota > Clostridia > Oscillospirales > Ruminococcaceae > UMGS1601. The sequence goes on from USCU01000218.1 coordinate 1,013, forward strand.
TATGGTCATGAGCGAATTTAACGCCGACGGTGACGTTACAGGTCCTTATGATCAAGCACAAATGGTTAAGGAATTCTGCGACAGAGTTAAGAAAGAGCAAGCGACATGGTACACAGGATTTACTTTCTATCAGTTTAGAGACAGAGGCAGACTCGGTCTTGAAATCGAAGACCCGAACAATCAGGACGTTGGTATTGAACAGCCTGTTATGAACACATATAAGGATATCATTCATGACGAGTATTTTATGCCTGAGATGAAACAGGGCAACGAGGTTACGCTGCCTACTACCCTTCGCTGGGGCGGAAGTGAGGACGCTGAAGGACTTTGCATTCCAATCCATTTTGATAAGAACCCGACATTCTGCGAGGTCGTTTTTGACGATGATTCTAACCTCATGATGGAGATCAACGGAAAGTGGTTTTATAAAGCTCCAAAAGCTAAAACTATTGACCTTATGTCTGCTTTTTATGAGAAACCTCTTGACGGCGAGGCGGATCTAACTCTTAAGATTTTTGCGCCTCCTGCAAGCGGAGAAAACGATCTCTCTGCTCCCGACGGTTTACTTAACACATATACAACAATCGAAAAGCTTCCTTACATCAGAGTAAGATTTGAACCTATCGTTCTTTAAGCTTAATAAAAGCGTAATGCACGGACTGTATTGATTTGCAGTTCGTGCTTTTTTTGAAATAAATCATGAAGTATTGGTTGGTTTCGAGATGTGTCAGACATATTAATAATACTTATCAATGAAATATATTCTTTTTTGAGCCTTCAGCTATAAGCATTTCAAACATACTTATTGAAGCATCAAACATACACTTCACTGCTTTGTTTCTGTTTTGGGTGTCGGATCTGCTTTTGCCATAGCAAATATGTACAATCTCAAGTTAATCAGAAAAGTCAGAAATCCCTGCTGTCATATCAGATTAGATATGCATAGAAAGGTTTTAACTTTTTTTAAAATTGTGCATACAATATTAATATTTCCTAAAAAGCGTTACATAATCTTATTGAGGTGATATTAATGAAATATGACAGCCTAAAAGATCTTATTTATTCGAGCAGCTCTTCCAGACGCTACTTTTTATCTCTGCCTGTAAACATTCAGCTTATGCTTCACGAACAAAACGACAGTATTCATACGCTTTATGAGCTTAAGAGAAACGCAGAGTTTGCTAAAAATATTTCGGAAGACAACTTTAACCAATATTCATAAAAAAGCGGCACTCCAAAGAAAAAGGAGTGCTGTTTAAATTTTATCAACTTCAAAATCCCTCGTTTTGCTTTTTAATTTATATCTCCGTTTGCAGGATTGTCAATTACTCTGCCCTCTTCTGTAAATCTTGAGCCGTGACAGGCACAGTCCCACGAGTGTTCAGCGCTGTTCCACTTCAACGCACAACCGAGATGCGGACAGCGTTTTTTAGAAGGCGTAAGCAGATTTTTTGTTGCTTCAAATGCGTTCACGAAAAGCTGAGGCTTTAAAATACTTCTTGAAGGTGAAAAAAGCTTTTCATACTCATTTTCCCTTCCTGTAACAATATCAGCAAGCAACATTGCCGACAGCATTGATCCTGTCATTCCCCACTTGTTAAAGCCGCTTGCCGTATATAAATCCTCTGTCATGCTTGAATAATGTCCTATATACGGCATATTATCAAGGCTCATACAGTCCTGTGC
>USCU01000219.1 GCA_900553335.1 uncultured Ruminococcus sp.
GTACATACACCACGCTTTTGCGGACAGCTCTGATCAATAGGCTGCTTCTTCTGTGCGTTCAAGCCCTTCTGAAGTGCAGGTGCAGTTGACTTTGTTGTCAATACATCTCTTCCCTTGCGTACAAGCTGATTAAAGGTTGGCATATCCTCTCTCCTTTCTCAAAAAATTCTACATAGCATAATGCCACGCATACCAAATATTATACAGATATTTTCAAGCTTTGTCAACGAAAATGAAGTTGCAATTGTAAATTTTTTGTAAACACGCCTGAGCATACTATCAGAACTTCTCATCACTATAAAACAGCACTGCCCTTTCCTCGGAGATAGATTTTTTCACGTCTAAAATACGTTGATTCTCGCTTCCCCGAAACCTCAAAAGAAGATTTTTCTTACTTAATATAAACGGTCCGTCAATCAATACGTCGCATATGCTGAGCAAATTCAGGATGTCCTTATCCTTCTTTGACCTCTCTAACAGCTGCTCGAATGTAAATCCGGTATAGCAGACAATATTAAGTCCGTTTTCTTTTATTCGACTCCCAAGTTCGTAAAGTGGAACAGGCTGACAGAACGGTTCTCCTCCGCTAAAGGTCACTCCGTCAAGCAGAGGATTACTTAAAATTTTTGATAAAATCTCTTCTGTGTCAGTTTCAAATCCACCGCAAAAATCATGCGTCTGAGGATTATGACAACCATCACAGCTATGAACACAGCCTTGAACGAATACCACAAATCTGATCCCCTCTCCGTCAACTATAGAATCATTTACCGTTCCGGCAATACGTATTTTCATATTTCCCTCCGAAAAAACACAGGCAGGGTTTGTTTTCCCTGCCCGCTAGATATTAGATGTTAGAGATTAGATTAATTGACCATGAGCAACGCCGGATAGGGATAAACACAAACCCTCTATGAGATAAATACAACCACCTTTGGGTGTGATTGGGATTGTGGCTCACTCAATCCGATGCTCATCTATCTATACGGACAATCAATCTGACAAACAGGAATTTGCCTCTTCTACAAGCTGAAGTTTAGCGTATTTTGCTAAATGGAAATCCACCAACAAACTCCAAATTTATCAATAATAGTGGCACAGCATTTACTCCATGGGAGTTCATGAATAGAGTCAATGACCACCCCACCATCGCTTAAAACCTGAAATGCGTTATAAACTGCTTCTTCAGTCCCCATCTCAAATACATTAAATGTCATAGTTTCCCATTTGTACTTGTGTACTATATTTATATCACAAGGATTTTTCGCTTCCGCTAATGCTAAAAATCCTTTTCCGTCTACAGACAATTCGCAGTGTTCATAAGCAGTATTGTTCTCATTTATAAACTCACATGTAATCTCTGCACCAAATGCTTTGCAATACATTTTTGCTGCTTCAAAACTATTTTTCACATAAACTTGATTATAATTTTTCATTTTTTCTACCTAAAATTCCGATTTATTGCCTCATTCTTCTAGCCTCTAGTTCATACTCCGTGCTTTACTCTATCCCTCTCCTCAGCTCTTTTAGCATTGTTAAAGCGGTCAAGCGTTCCTACAAGGTAACCTGTAATTCTGCGAATCCTCTCAAAACCGATTCCTTCTGAACCCTCTCGCCTTCCGCAAAGCGGACAAACATCTCCTATTATTCCTGTATATCCGCACACAGGATCCCTGTCGACAGGATGGTTTATTGAACCATAGCCTATTCCCATTTCCTTCATACATCTTACTACCTTTTCAAATGCTGAAAGATTGTTGAGCGGATCTCCGTCAAGCTCAACATAGCTTATATGTCCTGCATTAGTAAGAGCATGATAAGGCGCTTCTATCTTTATTTTATCAATTGCGCTTATATCATAATATACCGGAACATGGAAAGAATTAGTGTAGTAATCTCTATCGGTAATTCCATCTATTTTTCCGTATCGCTCTCTGTCAAGTGCAACGAATCTACCGGAAAGACCCTCTGCAGGTGTCGCCAAAAGCGAAAAGTTGAGTCCCGTCTTAGACGTTTCCGTGTCCATACGGTTTCTCATCCGCTCAATTATCTCAAGTCCAAGCTTTCTTGCTCTCGCATCCTCTCCATGATGCTTTCCGATAAGAGCTTTAAGTGCCTCAGCAAGCCCTATAAAGCCAACGGATAAAGTTCCATGCTTGAGAATCTCTCCGACTTCGTCGTTCGGACCGAGCTTTTCTGAATCAATCCAGACGCCCTGTCCCATTAAAAATGGATAATTTCGGACCTTTTTGGAAGCCTGAATTTTGAAACGCTGTAAAAGCTGATTTATAACCAGCTCCATCATTTTATCAAGACTTTCAAAAAATTTATTAACATCACCCTTCGCCTCAATTGCAAGACGAGGGAGGTTAATCGAAGTAAAACTTAAATTTCCTCTTCCCGTAACTATTTCCCGTTCCGGGTCGTATGCGTTACCGATTACTCTCGTTCGGCATCCCATATAAGCTATTTCTGTTTCAGGTTTGCCCTCTTTGTAATACTGCAAATTAAACGGAGCATCGATAAACGAGAAATTCGGGAAAAGTCTTTTGGCAGAAACCCTGCAAGCAAGCTTAAACAAATCATAATTAGGCTCGCCCTCGTTAAAATTAACGCCGTCTTTTACTTTAAATATATGTATCGGGAAGATCGGAGTTTCACCGTTGCCCAGACCGTGTTCCTC
>USCU01000220.1 GCA_900553335.1 uncultured Ruminococcus sp.
GCAACAAACGCAGCCGTTACCGCAGCAGCCTTAGTTCCGCTTTCGGAAACCTCGATAAAAGTTTTCTGCACAACTTTGTCGACACAAACTCCGCCGCCCTTTACAAGGTTTGAGAAATCAGCCTTATCGCCGAACATATCTTTCATTCCCATGCTTTCCAAAGCTTCATTGAGCTTTAAATCGCTTTCGCTTTTAAATTTCGGCATGGTAACATCAACTGAAGCTTTCTGTGCATTGCTTAAAATATATCTTAAATGCTCTCCGTTGAGAGAAGAAATATAACTGTCAATATCAGTATCCTCATCAGGCAAAAGCACGGCAAATGAATAGTTCCCGTCTTCATACGGCTTTATAAATCCGACTGCGTTATCGTCCGTAATATACATATTTTCATCGAAATGCATCATATCCGCTGTTTGAGTAGATTTATCCGTACAGGTGAAAGCCTGCTCCCATGTATCTCCTGCATACTGATCTGCCCACTTGGATTCAAACGCAAGCGCATTTATTAAAAGCATTACAGTATTCGGGTCAATTTTCTCTGCAATTTTTTCAATCATTGAATCCGTATGCTCATTGACCCAGCCGTTTACCTTATCTTCAATAGAAGAATCAAACGATTCATTGTAAACACCCGACCTGTAATACATGGCATCGGTTTTTAAAAACTCATCGCAAACCTCATGTCCCATATTCTTATTGATCCATATGGAATTTGCGCTTTTAAGCGCTTTGTTTTCTTCATCGCTGCTTATACTGTATCTGCCCAGGTATTCGTTTAAGTTATTAATATCCGTTTCACCTGACAAAGCAGTTAGAATTTGCTCCTGCGTTTCGCCTTTTGCTCCGTTTGCAACCATCGCAAGACATATCACAGCGCTTAGAGGAGAAACAAGATTATTTGTGTTTTCCTCGCTTGTGTTTTTCAAAAGCTTCAGACCGAAATCCACTTCTGCATTATAAAACGAATCGTCAGGCAATGCAAAAGCTTTGCATGAGGTATCCTCAAACTTATCCATAAGATCTTCCGCCTGTGCCGTTTCAGCGCATCCCGAGAGATTAAAAGCCAGTGATACGCAAACAAAGATGGATATTACTGAAATTAGTTTCTTTTTCATATTCTGCCACTCCTTTTTAAATGATTTTATCTATCACTTCTTTTAGCTTACTTGCCGCCGATTCGCTGATATTTACCCAGTCAGATTCTCCTCCTTTTATAGCACTCCCATTAAAATAGTATTTGTTTTCAACGCCTTCATAAACAATTGTAATCTCATAAATCTCACCGTTCGTTACACTTTCGTATGCAGACTCTTTTGTATCAGCTGTTTCAGGTATATTGTTTACTGCCGTATAAATTGCAGATACCAAATCCTTGTCATTAGTATACGATGCCGTTTCATCTGTTATAATTTCAGCAAAGTATTTAACTTCTGCACTTTCTGTATTTCCTGCGCCGCCTATCTCCGATGCAATTGCCGTATTTTCTTTATAAGTCGGAGACGCCATTGCCGTATATCCGCTTTTTACTAAAGCTGAAGAGCTGTCTGCCGAACTCTTTGCGGAAGCGCTCTCCTTTTGCACTTTATTGGAAGCCGCAGGAATCGCAGCAGCTAAAGCAGTAATGCAGACAACTGCAACGGAAAGAGAACAGATGATTTTTTTTCTTTTTTTCAGTCTTTCCTTTTTATACTTCTCTGCTCTTTTTATAATCTCTTGTTTAAACTGTTCGTTTGTTCTCATAATATATCCTCCGAAAGTGTGTTTTTAAGTACCTTTTTCGCACGATACAAAAGATTGTCTATCTGCTTTTTATTCTTTTTCATGACTTTTGCTGTTTCGTCATACGAAAGTCCCTCAAAATACACCAATGTCACAACGGCACACATATCTACCGGCAGAGCCTTAACCGCTTCGTTTACAGCTTTCGCCTGCTCGTTTTTTATGACCTTTTCCTCAATCTCTGACAAATCCTTTTGATGCTCAATTAAATCGGTATTGTTTAGGACCTTTGCTTTTCGTAAATAGTCAATAGCTCGGCTTCTTCCTATTGTGAACAGGTATGTTTTCAGTGTGACCTTGAAGTTAAATTTCTTTTTGTTGACATAGATGTACATAAACGAATCAATTGCCAAATCCTCAGCTACCTGTATATCATGCACATATCTATTTATGAAGAAAATGAGATTGCTTCGGTACATTTCGATAAGCTTATCAAAAGCACTATTATTGCCGTTTATAAAGTCACGGTAAAGCTCTTCAGCACAGTTCATAGATCTCTCCCCTCTTTACATCCTAATACTTATACGAATAACAAATAAAAAATCCTTATTAATTTTAATCCTTTTAGAATTTTTTTGCAATAAAAAAACAGAGATCCGTTATAAATCTCTGTTTAAATAAATGTTAAGCTATTAATTTCATTCTCTGCATCTTAACGCACGCAAAGCATTAAGCACGCACACGAGCGCAACGCCAACGTCCGCAAAAACTGCTGCCCACATATTTGCAAATCCTAGCGCTCCGAGAACAAGCACAAGAATTTTAACAGCAATTGCAAATAAGATATTGGCTTTAACTATCCTAATTGTTTTTTTGCATATGTTTATCAGCGTTTTTATCTTTCCTATATCATCGTTCATTATTACCGCGTCAGCAGTTTCGATTGCTATATCGG
>USCU01000221.1 GCA_900553335.1 uncultured Ruminococcus sp.
ATTGCCTCTTGTCTCGTGGGCTCGGAGATGTGTATAAGAGACAGGTTAAAACAGCGATTAGTATTAAATGGGCTTATATAAAATTAAGGGCTTGTGAAACTCATAAGCCCTTTATTGATGTTTATATTGAACTGCAAGTTTATTTTGTTATTCTGATTTTGGTATGTTGTCGATTATTGACTTTAATAGTAATATATGATAAACTGATATGCAGTACACTTTAACGCTTTTATGCATAAAATGGGAGGAATGAAAATGCCTGTAATTGAATTACTGGAAAGGAATGCGAAGCTTTATCCCTATGAGATTGCTCTTGTGGAGCTGAATCCTGAGCAGCAGGATAAACGAAGAAAAACATGGAAAGAATATGACCTTATCGAATCCAGTCGATATGAGCCTTATAGAAGAGAAATAACTTGGCAGGTTTTTGATGAAAAGGCTAATCGTTTTGCAAATATGCTTATCAGCCGTGGAATCAAAAAAGGAGATAAGGTAGCTATTTTGATGTATAATTGCCTTGAGTGGCTGCCAATTTATTTCGGTATTCTTAAGACCGGCGCTATTGCAGTTCCGTTCAACTTTAGATATGATGCTGATGAAATCCTATACTGCGCAGAGCTTGCAGAAACTGATATGATAGTTTTCGGCAGAGAATTTATCGGCAGAATTGAGATTAATGCGGACAAGCTTTCAAAGGGAAGGCTTCTTATATATGTAGGTGATAATTGTCCTGATTTTGCAGAAAGCTATCGAGAGCTTGTTGCAGACTGTTCCAGCCGATCACCTAACATTCAATTGACTGATGACGACTATGGAGCAATCTATTTTTCATCAGGAACAACTGGTTTTCCTAAGGCAATTTTGCACAAGCACCAAAGCCTTTCACAGGCTGCAGAAATGGAAATGAAGCACCACAGTATTACTCGTGATGATACATTTCTGTGTATTCCTCCTCTTTATCATACCGGAGCAAAGTTTCACTGGATGGGTAGTTTGTGTGCAGGCAGTAAAGCTGTGCTGCTGAAAGGTACTAAGCCTAAAACCATAATTGAGGCTATGTCAAATGAGAAATGTACAGTTGCTTGGCTTCTTGTGCCTTGGGCACAGGATATTATTGATGAAATAAATAATGGCAGTATTAATCTTGCGGATTATCAGCTTGAACAGTGGAGATTGATGCATATAGGCGCTCAGCCTGTTCCGCCATCGCTTGTTAAGCGTTGGCTTGAGATTTTTCCTAATCACGATTATGATACTAACTATGGACTTTCCGAATCAACAGGTCCGGGCTGTGTTCATCTCGGTGTTGGAAATGTCCACAAGGTTGGAGCTATCGGCATTCCCGGTTATAGGTGGGAATGTAAAATCGTTGATGAGAATAACAATATTGTTAAGCAGGGCGAGGTTGGTGAGCTTTGTGTAAAGGGGCCGGGAGTTATGACCTGCTATTACAATAATCCTGAAGCTACTGCCGAAACCTTGAGGGACGGCTGGCTTTATACGGGTGATATGGCCATGCAGGACGATGACGGATTTTATTTCTTGGTTGACAGAAAAAAGGATGTTATTGTCAGCGGCGGTGAAAATATTTATCCTGTGCAGATAGAGGACTTTATACGTCGCTTTGATAAGGTGAAAGACGTTGCTGTAATAGGATTACCGGATAAACGTTTAGGAGAAATCACAGCAACTATTATTGAAATTAAAGACGGTATGACCTGTACCAAGGAAGAGATTGAAGAATTCTGTCTTGGACTCGCAAGATATAAGCGCCCTAAAGAGATCATTTTTGATGATATTCCCCGTAACGCTACCGGCAAGATTGAAAAGCCGGTACTTCGGAAGAGATACGGAGCCGATCAGCTCGTTGCAAAAGAGAATATGTCATGATATTTTAAACACTTATTAAGGAAGCGATGTAATAAAAGAACTAAGGATAGGCAGTAAGGCGGTTGCCGGAGGCTGAGATAAAGTTAGACGCCAGGCTGTTTTTATTAAAGACAAAAAAGTTCAGATGAATGTCGATACAGTTTTCTTTATTTCAAAAGTTGGTCAATCATTTATATCACAGTGTGCTATAAATAATTATAAGTAAAATTTCAAGGGAGGGCTTTATTATGGGTAATACTTATACACTATCTGTTGCAGGACTTACCAGGGAGCTTGCGATATGCCCTGCAAGCAATAAGCTTGACATTGCAGCGTTTATAATGTTTTCCGATGTTGAGCTTACCGTTGCGTGTGCTTCGGAGCTGCTTTCAAGGGTTCCTGTATTTGATGTTATAATTACCGCAGAGTCAAAGGGAATTCCGTTAGCATATGAGATGGCAAGGAGTTCCGGGAAAAATTATGTCGTTGCTAGAAAGTCTGTCAAGCTGTATATGAGAAATCCGGTTTCGGTCAGCGTAAAGTCCATTACTACGGAGAGCATACAGACCTTGTATCTTTCTGAGGAAGATTTTATCAATCTGAAGGGCAAAAGAGTTCTTATAATTGATGATGTTATCAGTACAGGAGAATCTCTTAAAGCTCTTGAGAAGCTCGTTGAAGTATCAGGTGGAGATATTGCAGGAAAAGCCGCCGTTCTTGCAGAGGGTGAGGCTGCCAGCAGGGAAGATATTATCTTTCTTGAGAAGCTACCTTTGTTCTTTAAATAAATACATAGTTAAAATAT
>USCU01000222.1 GCA_900553335.1 uncultured Ruminococcus sp.
GCTCGGAGATGTGTATAAGAGACAGATACCATACATATTATCAAAGTCAATAAAAAAACCAAAAAACAAAGCATTGAAAATTTGTGAAGTCCCCTTATATGTTCGTTTTTCTAAAATACATAAATTTTTTGGGAATTAATTTTATTTGCATCACGAAAAGCTATTAAAGAATGTTAAATTCTTGACAAACAAGGCGTTTTATAATAAAATAGAAGATATACAATGCCGCTTGGCAAAAGAAGTGAAAGGATTGATTTTATGGGACTTACTTTGACCGAAAAAATTCTTAAAAACCACCTTGTAGACGGTGAGTTCAAAAAAGGATGCGAAATCGGAATCAAAATTGATCAGACGTTGACGCAGGACGCCACAGGAACAATGGCTTATCTCGAATACGAAGCTATGGGTGTTCCGAGAGTAAAAACAGAAAAGAGCGTCGCTTATATTGATCACAACACCTTGCAGTCGGGTTTTGAAAACGCTGACGACCACCGTTTCATCGGATCGGTTGCTAAAAAGCACGGAATTTATTTTTCACGTCCGGGCAATGGAATCTGTCATCAGGTTCATCTTGAACGTTTCGGAATTCCCGGAAAAACTCTCATAGGCTCTGACAGTCATACTCCTACCGGAGGCGGAATCGGAATGATCGCTATAGGTGCAGGAGGACTCGATGTTGCTGTTGCTATGGGGGGCGGCGCATATTATATTACATATCCTAAAATCGTTAAAGTAAATCTTACCGGAAAGCTTTCCCCTTGGGTTGCGGCTAAGGACGTGATTTTAGAGGTACTAAAAAAAATGTCCGTTAAAGGCGGAGTAGGTAAGGTTATTGAATATACCGGTGAAGGCGTTAAAACGCTTTCAGTTCCTGAGCGTGCTACAATTACAAACATGGGAGCTGAGCTTGGAGCTACAACTTCGATTTTCCCAAGCGACGAAACAACTCTAGAATTTTTAAAGGCACAAAGCAGAGCGGATGTATGGACAGAGCTTAGCGCTGACGAAGACGCTGAGTATGACGAAGTGATAGACATTGATCTTTCAAAGCTTGTTCCTCTCGCTGCTTGTCCTCACTCCCCTGACAATGTTAAGTCTGTTGATGAAATCGGTCCTATGAAGATAGATCAGGTTTGTATTGGCTCATGCACAAATTCATCATTTATGGACATGATGAAGGTTGCTCATATCTTAAAGGGCAAGACCGTTCATCCTGATGTTTCTCTTGCAATAGCACCCGGTTCTAAGCAAGTTTTAAATATGCTTGCTAAAAACGGTGCATTGGCAATTATGATAGACGCCGGTGCAAGAATCTTGGAATCGGCTTGCGGACCTTGTATAGGAATGGGACAGTCACCTAACTCAGGCGGAATTTCCCTTAGAACCTTCAACAGAAACTTTGAGGGAAGAAGCGGAACAAAGGACGGGCAGATTTATCTTGTTTCTCCTGAGCTTGCTGCGGTTTCGGCAATCAACGGCTATCTGACAGATCCGAGAACCTTAGGAGAAATGCCTGAATTCAAACTTCCTGAAGCATTCGATATCAATGATAACATGATAGAAGCACCTGCGCCTGTCGAAGAAATGGACAGCGTTGAGATCTTAAGAGGACCAAACATCAAGCCTTTCCCGCAGACTGCTCCGCTTCTTGACACAATAGAAGCTGCTTGCTCGCTTAAGGTTGGTGACAACATCACTACAGACCACATTATGCCGGCAGGAGCAAAAATTTTGCCGCTCAGATCAAATATTCCTGCAATTTCCAAGCATTGCTTTGCAGTATGCGATGAAGCATTCCCTGACAGAGCGCTAACTTTAGGAAAAAGTATAATTGTCGGCGGTTCTAACTACGGACAAGGCTCATCACGCGAACACGCTGCTCTTGCTCCGCTTTACCTAGGAGTTAAGGCAGTTTTGGTAAAGAGCTTTGCTAGAATTCACAGAGCAAACCTTATCAATGCAGGAATTCTACCTCTTACCTTCGTGAACGAAGCTGATTACGAAAAAATCGGTCAGGGCGATGAGCTTCTTATTGAAAATGTTCGTAAGGATATAGCTGAGGGAAAGACAGAGCTTATGCTTATTAACAAAACCAAAAATTCAGAAATTCCTGTTTTATGTGAGCTTTCGGGAAGAACAAAAGACATTATTTTGGCCGGAGGATTGCTTGATTACACAAGGGAATCATTAAATAAATAATTGCTATGGGAAATAACAATCCAAATACAAAAATAATAATAAAGCGTGAAATCGCAGGATATGATTCAAACAACAACCCAATATACCGTGAGATACGAGTTCCCGTACATACGCAAAAGCCTCAAACGGTCAGAAGAACTCAACCTGCGCCTGCCGCTGTCAGACAAAAAAAGTCTGTAAAGAAAACAAAACAGAATTTAATAAAAAAGCTTATTTTGATCTTGATAATTTCGATGACAGCATTGATTCCCGTGAATATCGTCGCAGACAGCAACAGCGCCGTTCTGCAAGCTATGCCGCAAGACCGTCATCACAGCGTCCCGCCAGAAGAACTGTAAAAAGAAGAAACAAAAGAAGAACCAGAAACAGAATTATTATCGTTGTGAGCGCATTGGTAATTCTGTTTGTTATTATTTTTATTATAACTTCAATTTTTAAGGGCTGTTCAAAGGAAGATGCCCTTGCAAGCGTTCCC
>USCU01000223.1 GCA_900553335.1 uncultured Ruminococcus sp.
AGATAATAGATTTATTAGAAGGAATTGACTGCGGAGGCAGAGGAACTTCCTGCCCTGATCAGCTTGCTAAGGCATTAAAAGAAGCCACAAAATAAGTAAACAAAAATCCCTTCGGATGCAGAATCGGCAGTCCGAAGGGATTTTTTCATTCCTTTATGCTCTTTCTCATAACGTCAGAAACATCTGTTATTGTTACAAATGCAGATGGATCAACATCAGAAATAACACGTTTCATTTTTGCAATCTGAAAACGGTTTACAACAAAATAAATGATTTTTTTAGAAGAGGTTGAATAAAACCCTTCTGCATCAATGAGGGTTATTCCCCTACCGAAAGTATCCGAAAGAGCCTGGCTTATTTCGTCATGCTTTTCGGTAACTATCATTGCGGATTTTGCTTTGTCAAGTCCCTCTACGATAAAGTCTACTGTTTTGATTCCTACAGCATAGGTTATAATTGAATAAAGCGGTAAAATCCAGCTCTTTAATAGTATCCCTACAACGATATACAACATAGCATTATAGATCATTACAAATGTGCCTACTGTTATTCCAATCCTCTTAGAGAAGATAACAGCCATAACTTCTATTCCGTCAATTGCTCCTCCGAAACGAATAGTAGTACCGCTTCCTATACCCGAAATCATACCTCCAAAAACTGCACACAGAATAAGATCATTCCCTGCAAATGGAGAAGAAACAGATACGTCGATCGGAATGACATACGTTATGAGGTAAGAAGCAACGGAATATATGACTATCGTAAAAATCGAGTATATTGTAAATGTTTTACCTTGTCGTTTTGCTCCGAAAATAAAAAACGGTATATTTAAAATCACAAGAAAAAAAGATAAATTAAGATAGTCTGGTGTTATTTGCCATAGAAGCATTGACGTTCCCGAAAGTCCGCTGTCATATAGATGAACCGGAGCTAAAAAAAGTGTTACGCCAAGTGCGTTGATAATTCCTGCAAAGAATAGAAATATGAAATTTACAGGACTTAATTCCTTCTTAGACTTTTTATGTTTAAATATGTACTTCAAATTCATTATCTCCTAAAAAAGCTGCTGAGTATACAAAAAGTATATATTCAGCAGCTTTGCTAATTCTAATGTTTAATTTTCAAAAAATACTTTGAACGCTTTATATGCCATGTATGTGTCAACCTTAGAAGCAATCTCAAAAGGTGCATGCATTGAAAGAATAGGAACGCCTACATCAATTACGTCAATATTCAGGTTTGCAATATACTGTGCAACTGTTCCGCCGCCGCCGAGATCAACCTTTCCAAGTTCTCCGGTTTGCCAGATAACGTTATTGCTGTCAAGCAGTTCTCTTACTCTGTAAACATACTCCGCCGAAGCATCGCTAGTTCCTGATTTTCCTCTTGCACCTGTAAACTTTGTAACTACAACTCCGTAATTTATTTTTGAAGCGTTTCTTGACTCAGTAACATCAGGAAATGTCGGATCAGCCGCTGCATTAACATCAGCTGATAAGCATTCAGACGCAGATATTACATGCCGTGGAATAGCTCCCATATTTTCAGCGATATCACTTATAAAATAAGTAAGATATGCACTGTTAAGACCTGTATTTCCGTCGCTTCCCGTTTCTTCTTTATCTGTCAAAACAGTAATAGCTGTTTTTTTAGGCGAATCAGTATCTAAAATCGCCTTTAGAGCTGTATATGCACATACTCTGTCGTCCTGTCCGTAAGCGCCGATCATGCTTCTGTCAAAGCCTAAATCTCTAGCTTTAAAAGCAGGTACTGCTTCAAGTTCAGCTGATACGAAATCGTCCTCAGTAAGCTTGTATTTTTCGTTGAGAAGCTTTAAGATATTAAGCTTAACACGCTCTGATTCCTTGTCATCTTTAAAAGGGCGAGAACCGATGAGAATATTAAGCTCCTCTCCTTTAATAATTTCAGGTGACGGACGTTTCATCTGGGACTGAGCTAAGTGCGGAAGCAAATCAGTAATACAGAAAACAGGATCGCCGTCTTCTTCACCTATGTTAATTTCAACCTTTTCACCACTGCTGAGAAAAATTACTCCATGAAGCGACAAAGGAATAGTTGTCCACTGATACTTTTTAATTCCTCCGTAATAATGAGTCTTAAAAAGAGCAAGCTCACCGTCCTCATAAATAGGATTCTGCTTTAAATCAATTCTTGGACTGTCAATATGGGCTGCCGAAATTCTAACACCGTTGTTTATGTCCTCAGAGCCTATTACAGCTAAGATAACAGCCTTCTCCCTGTTTACCGTATAAACCTTATCACCCGGCTTTAGCTTCTTTGAAAAATCAAATTCTTCAAAGCCGTTTTGCTTTGCAAGCTTTACTGTTTCATATACAGCCTCTCGCTCAGTTTTCGCCGAGTCTAAAAATTTTTTATAATCCTCACAAAACTCGTCTGCCTTTTTGATTTCTTCATCACTTAGAACAAGACAGGCATTTTTTTTCTTTGTAAAAAGCTCTTCTTTTAAGCTTTTTGCAGTATTTACCTCGCTCATATTTCATTCTCCTTCATATAGATTTTTATAAGATTCGTAAGTTGATACGATTTTTTCAACATAATGCCTTGTTTCACTGAAAGGAACGGTTTCTACATCAAAATCATCAAGTGAAATAGTTCCTTCAGAAATCC
>USCU01000224.1 GCA_900553335.1 uncultured Ruminococcus sp.
GGTTGAGTATGCAGACGGCGACGGTTATGTAAACCTGAAGCCGGAAGAGGAAATCTCGGCAATCTGGAGAAACGACATACCAATAGATAAGCTTGACAAAAAGATAACTATTAAAGATAATATTGTTGCTCCGATTTATGCCGGAGACACTTTGGGAACAGTTGAATTTTACTATGACGGACAGCTTATTGTTAAGAGAAACCTTGTAGCTACAGATGATGTAAGCAAAGCTATCATAAAGTCAAAGGCTACTGTTGCGGCAAACTTTTTCTCATCTACTCAATTTAAAATTGCCGTTATTATTATCGCCGTTATTATTTTGATTTATACTGTGATATTCTTTATATATGTTCATACCCGAAGCAAAAGAAAAGTTTCAGCTATAAAAGAAAGATACAGAGCGATAGAAGACTTCGATGAGAACGAAGAATAAAATATTTTCCGGATAGAATAAGCCCCGAACACCTAAGTGCTCGGGGCTTTAAGTTATTAACATTTAAGTCAAATCACCGTATTGTAAATTTTTAAACTCATCAGACTCTATAACCTCTAAGTTTTCCATCATTTGGTCAAGTTTTTGATTCTGCTTAGCCGTTTCATACTCTGTCTTAAAGGTAGACTGAGTATACGATGCAGATTCATCGGACAAATCCTCATCTGTCTTAATATTATTCTTTATATAATCCGTATCGATCTTTACACGCTTAATTATATGATAACCATAAACCGATTCAACAAGCTCACTTATCTGATCAACATCAAGCGATACAGATGCATCTAGGAAGCCTTTATCATAGCTTGTATAAAAATCTCCCAAAATGTATCCCTTATCAAAAGTATTCATTCCTGCATCAAAACCGTACTTTGAAATCAAAGCGTCGAAATCCTCGCCTGAATTTGCCTTATCCAGAATGCTTTGAGCATATTCTTTTGCTTTCTCTTTTTCTGCTTTCTGCTCATCTTCTGAAAGTGCAGAATATAAGCTCATAATCACGTTAATTTTCTCTGTGTTTTCAAGTGATGCATAATCCTCTGTGATTCCAAGACCTTCAAGCGTTTGCGCATCAGGAATCATTTCATAGCCAAAAGGAATAAGAACATGCTTTACCTGATAAAGCTCGTTTTGTGCAATAGTTAAAAACTCATCATCTGTAACGGAAAATTCAGCATTCAAAGCCTCCTGAACCTTAGATACAAGCGCACTCTGCTCTAAAAGCTTTTTATAGTATCCTTCAGTAAAATTATTCTGTTCAAGAAAGCTATCCCAATTATCCCCCTGCTCAGTTTTATACTCTTCAAACTGTTTCTCACAATTCTCTTTATCTTTTTCAGTAAGTGAAATATCGTTTTCATCGGCATACTTAAAATAAACATAATTATTTTTGAAAAGATTTATAATCTCATCCTTTAATTTTGAAAATCTTTCTTCCTTTTCCGATTTGTCAATGTCATCGAGCTGATCGTCTGATAATCCGAACTGAGAACCATAGTAGTTTAACATATAAAAATAAACATATCTAAACTCGTCATCATCAATCTTTTTACCGTCTATTGTAAGAATAGCTTCCTTCTCCTCTGTACTGTCCTTTGAGGATTCCTTATTACTTGAACATGCGGTAAGTGACAATGCAAATAACATAACCGAAAGACAAGCTAAAAATACCTTTTTAATCATAACTTTCTTTTCCTTTCCTTATACAAAGAGCTGTTTTACGATTTCTAATTTAAACATACTTAATAAATTTAAGTTTGTGCCTCCTATGACGCACAAACTTAAATTAACATACTTATGCGAAAATTTGAAATTACGGTAAAAGTCTGTTCAAATCTCTTGGGAACATAGAAGTTGAACGTATATTTGAAAGCCTTAAAAGCTTCATCAACAGACGTTCAAGTCCAATGCCGAGTCCTCCGTGAGGCGGAAGTCCGTACTTATGCGCTTCAAGGTAGCTTTCAAAATCAGCCGGATCAAGTCCCTGTCGTTTCATCTTTGCAACCTGTTCGTCATAATCGTGAATTCTTTGTCCACCCGATGTTATCTCAAGCCCTCTAAACAAAAGGTCAAACTTATAAGCATCCCTTGAATCCTCCCTGCTGTCCATTGCATAAAACGGAGGCTTGGAGCTTGGAAAATGAGTTATAAAGATAAAGTCGGAATCGAATTTTTCCTTAGCATACTCACCGAGCTTCACTTCATCCTCAGGATCAAGATCAAACTTTGTATTAACGCTCTTGCCTCTCAGAAGCGTAAGCGCATCCTTAAACTTAATTGTAGGAACATCTTTTATATCAGGAACATCAGCGTCCAAAAGCTTAAGCTCATACTCATAATTTTTCTTAAGATACTCCATGATATGACGAAGCATTGCAATTTCCATGTTCATTACATCATACATGCTGTCGATATATCCCATCTCGAAATCCAGTCCGATATACTCGTTTATATGCCGGCTTGTAGCATGCTTTTCCGCACGGTATACCGGAGCTATCTCATATACCCTGTCAAAAAATGCTACTGCGGTCTGCTTATAAAACTGCGGTGACTGATTTAAAAATGCAGGCTTTTGGAAATAGTCTATCTTAAATATGTTAGCTCCTGTCTCTTATACACATCTGACGCTGCCGACGATCTACTCTGTGTAGAT
>USCU01000225.1 GCA_900553335.1 uncultured Ruminococcus sp.
TACACAGAGTAGATCGTCGGCAGCGTCAGATGTGTATAAGAGACAGGTGCTTCAGCATATGATTGACTCATTCCTACCAAATGTCCGGAACCTTTTGTAATAAAAGTGAAAGAATCATCTGAAGCCGATACGCTGAAGTGCTGTGATAAAATACCTATCGCTTTATAAAACTCGCTTGCTAAAACTTCCTTTTGTCCGTCTATTTCTATGCGAAGAGGAGTGTCGGCATTGCTTTTTTTAGTTATTTTTATCCAGCTTTTATAGTTATCTGACAATGTCAAATCAAACGCTGATTCTATTTTTTTCTTTAGATCATCATTAGATATTTCTGTGCTTGTTTCTCCGATATCTTTGTCAGATTCGCAGCTTACTGATTTAAGATAGCTTATTTCTTCGCCCCATATGTCCTTTGAACTTTCAGTTCGCCCGAAGGAGCTTTCAAAAAAAGCTACGGCAATGGGTGAGGATTTGTATGTCAGGATTTCATCATAAACTTCATCTATAAGAGAGTAGAGCTTATCCGTGATCTCATCAAGGTTTTCGTAAAGCTCACTAGCTTCATCTTTTGATAGGATTTTTTGATAAACTGTTTCATCATCGCTTATATCTGCACCGTTTAAGCTTTTTTCAAAAAACTGTCTTTCGTGTGCGATATATGTATTTTGTAAAACTATCTGTGCTTTGAGAACTTCATCGCTGTGGTCTGCAGAAATAGCCGCAAGTGTCGAATACAATAGATAATCTCTTCGTGAGATAGTGATTATATCGCCGGACTCCGAGGACAGTATTTTTACCTCGTCGGTCAAAGGGTTTGCGGAGTTGTTTTGAAGCTTGTCTTTAAAAAAAACAAGGCACGGAATGAGCATTATTCCAAGCGCCAGAACAAGCAGTGTTTTTGCGGTGCTTTTCATTTTAATCTATCCTTTCGGTTTTGATAAATAAAGCGGAGCTTTCGGACAGCCCCCGATAATGCAATATATTCAGGGGAGTTTACTGATATGCGTGACTTGACATGTTAGGCAAAGTTTGGTATAATTAAATTATAATTTATAAGTATGATGGGATATTTTAACATAAAAATTACGATGTAGCCAGTATACGAAAGGAATGATTTTAGATGCCGATAACTGCACAGGAAATGCTCAGAGAACAGTTTATTAACAACAATCTGATAGATAAGAAGTATTATGATAAATATGGAGTGAAAAGAGGTCTGAGAAATCCTGATGGTACGGGAGTAATGGCGGGTGTCACTAACATATGTAATGTTCACGGATATATAATCAACGAAGGTGAAAAAGAGCCTGTTGAGGGAAAGCTTTTTTATCGTGGATATAATATTGAGGATATTGTTAAAAACACCTACAATGAAAACCGATTTGGATTTGAAGAGGTTGTATTCTTGCTGCTGTTTGGAAATTTGCCTACAAAATCGGAACTTGAAACGTTCACTAGAATTGTTGAATCGCAAAGGGAGCTTCCAAACGATTTCTTTGAGGATATGATTTTGAAAGCGCCGTCGAAGGATATTATGAACAAAATGGGAAGGTCGATTCTTGCTCTTTATTCCTATGACCAAAACCCTGAAAGCCATACTCCTGATCACGAGCTCAATACGGCTATTTCTATTATTGCTAAGCTTCCGAGAATTATGGTAAACGCATATCAGGTTCAGCAGAGAAGCTTTTTCGGAAAGAGTATGTTTATGCATCCTCTTATAGAGGGACAAAGCACAGCGGAAATGATTTTGTCAACTCTTCGTGCTGACAGACAGTTTACAGATGAAGAGGCAAAGCTTTTGGATCTTCTGATGATGCTTCACGCTGAACATGGCGGAGGAAACAACTCTACATTCAGTTGCAGGGTTCTTACTTCATCGGGAACAGATCCTTATGCCGCTTATTCCGCAGCAATAGGCTCGCTTAAAGGCTCAAGACACGGAGGAGCAAACGCTAAGGTAAGACAAATGCAGGAATGCATTAAGAATAACGTTCATAACTGGAATGACGAAGGAGAAGTCGCTGATTTCTTAAGAAAAATCGTCAGAAAAGAAGCGAACGATGGAACAGGCCTTATATACGGTATGGGACATGCGGTTTATACTCTTTCAGATCCTAGAGCAGTGATTCTTAAAGAAAGAGCAGAAAGTCTTGCTAAGGGTACGGAGTATGAGGCTGAGTTCAACCTTTTGGAAACTATCGAGCGTTTAACGCCGGAGCTTTTGAAGGAGGTTGGCAAAGAAAAAGCTGTTTGTGCTAATGTGGATATGTATTCGGGACTTGTAAATACAATGCTTAAGATTCCTTCGGATTTGTTTACGCCTATTTTTGCAATTTCAAGAATGGCAGGTTGGTGTGCACACAGATTTGAGGAGATAGTTACAGGAAACAGAATCATACGTCCTGCATATAAGAGCGTTTTAAAATCAAAAGAATATGTTACGATAGATAAGAGATAATTATTATAATGACAGATGATGCACATGGCATAATCTGGATGACTCGTAATGATAATGCGTGATTGAGCCGCATGGAAATTTATTTTTCCTGTGGCTTGAGCGTTGCCGACACGCTCCCCAGGGGACAAACACACTCACTTCGACAGCTTTGCCCGTCTCGTTCTG
>USCU01000226.1 GCA_900553335.1 uncultured Ruminococcus sp.
GCACAAAAAATAGTAAGCGATGATGTTCCGTATCATATTAAGGGAAAAGAGCTTTATCTGCTGGACCTTACCGCTATGGTAGCCGGAACACAGTTCAGAGGACAGTTTGAAAGCCGTGTTAAAGGGCTTGTGGAAGAGGTCAAAAGCCTTGGGAATGTAATACTTTTTATTGATGAGGTTCATAATCTTGTAGGTGCAGGTGACAGCGCAGAAGGCACAATGAATGCGGCAAACATTTTAAAACCTGCGCTTTCAAGAGGAGAAGTACAGGTAATAGGCGCTACAACCTTTAAAGAGTACAGAAAGTATATTGAAAAGGATGCGGCTTTAGAAAGAAGATTTCAGCCTGTTACCGTTTCTGAGCCTACTCTATCGGATACCATTGAGGTGTTAGAGGGAATAAGAAAGTATTATGAAGAGTATCATAAGGTAAAGATTGACGCACCAACGCTTAGAATGTGTGCAATACTCTCAGAGCGTTATATAAACGATCGATTTCTTCCCGACAAGGCGATAGATCTTCTTGACGAAGCCTGTGCAAGAACGAGCATAAGAAGCCCCGAGCTTGCAGAGCTTGCAGATATTTCAAAGGAACTTGAGTGCAAAAACAGCGAGCTTGCTTCACTTGAGGCGGAGGAATCTCCTGATTTTGAGAAAATTGCAGAAATTAAAGCTGATATCATAAGAATCGAAGAGCATCAGAAGAAGCTGCAGGAAAGAGCAGAGAACATAAAAGTTAATGAGGAAGATCTTTCAAAGGTTATTGAGCTTTGGACTGGAATCCCTGCAAACAAGGTAGTAGAAACTGAGTTTTCAAAAATCCGAAATCTAAAGGAATCTCTTTCAAAAAGAGTAATAGGACAAGATGAAGCAATAGATGTTGTTTCTAAGGCGGTCAAGAGAACAAGAGTCGGTCTTTCAAAACGCCGCCGTCCTGCATCGTTTATTTTCGTAGGACCTACAGGAGTAGGAAAGACGGAGCTTGTAAAGGTTTTGGGCGAGGAGCTGTTTGACGCTACCGAGCCGCTAATCAGAGTTGATATGAGCGAGTACATGGAACGTCACAGCGTCGCTAAGCTTATAGGATCTCCTCCGGGATATGTAGGGTACGATGAAGCCGGACAGCTTACCGAAAAGGTTCGCCGCCGTCCGTATTCGGTAGTTTTGTTTGACGAAATCGAAAAGGCTCATCCTGACGTAATGAACGTTTTGCTTCAAATACTTGATGAGGGAAGAATTACCGATGCACAGGGAAGAAACGTATCATTTGAAAATACAGTGATCGTTATGACTTCTAATGCAGGAAGCACCTTGCAGGATACGGGAGTTGGCTTTAATAAAACGACTAAGGAAATATCAAAGGAAAAGGCAATGAAAGGCTTGCGGGATTTCCTTCGACCTGAGTTTTTGGGAAGAGTTGACGAGATAGTTGTGTTTAATCCGCTTACGGAAGAGAATTACGCAGACATTTGTGCGCTTATGCTTGACGAGATGAAAGAACCTCTTTTGGAAAAGGGTATAGAATTTGTATATGACAGAAAGGCTTGCGAATATATAGCTCATAAATCTCACAATCAAAAGCTCGGTGCAAGGGATATCCGCCGTGTAATAAGAAAAGAGGTCGAGGATAAGATAGCTTCTGTCTTGATAGACGAACTGAAAATAGAAGCAAAAAAGCTTAGCCTAACAGCTGATAACGGCGAGCTGGAAGTAACCGCTTCTTAACCGAATGAGTTTTAAATGAAATAATGTGTGGCAAAAAACGAGCCTGCGGCGTTTTGCAGCAGGCTTTTGTCATACCCGAATATAAATATGAATAAAATATTATGGGTGAATAGTTTTGTTCAAGACAAGAATTAAAAATACTGATATAGTCATTTGCTTTTCATTTTTAGCTGTACTGACTCTTTGCATTTTGCTATACTCAGAAAAGATAATTATAATTTCAGTTATTTCAAGCCTTTTGCATGAGTGTGGTCATATTGCGGCAATAAGAATAAATGGAGTAAAAATAAAAGAGGTACGGATTTACGGAGGAGGAATGAAAATTACTCGTGAAGTATCATATCTTCCGTTTGCAAAAGAGCTTTTGATTACATTTGCAGGAGTGCTTGTGAATTTTTGTCTGTGTATTTTTTCTTGTTGCTGTTTTAAGACAGTTTTTTCGGTGAATCTTGTGCTGTTGATTTTCAATCTTCTGCCGATAGGCTGTCTTGACGGTGCGAGAGCGCTTATGCTTACGGAAGAAAAATATCCTTGTATTAAACCGCTGTCGGTCGCATTAAAAGCTATTTTTTGCGCTTTGCTCTTGTTTTTTTGTGTATATTCTTTTTTTAGATTAAATGCTAGTTTAAGTATACTTGTGACAGTTTTGTTTTTGACAGTAGGGGAGATAGTATTTATGAGAAAAAAATAACCCGAGGAAGTTTTCCCTCGGGTTATAGTCATTTTTTACTGTCTTAAATAAACTCCGTTGTCTTCAAGATAATCCTCAAGATCCTGTTTGTATTCAAGTTCGAGCGGATCATTTTTCAGCGCCTTTAACGCTCTTTGACCAATGTCTTTTCTAAAGTGAGCGTTATCCCAACTTATTTTTGAAACTGCCGTGTAAGATTTATCA
>USCU01000227.1 GCA_900553335.1 uncultured Ruminococcus sp.
GCAGTCGGATCTGTGCGGATTTACGACTGCAGCTGCTTTTGGCAAAACATCCGGCGGCTGATGGTGATCGGTGATAACAAGCTCCATATCCAGAGCTTTTATGTAATCCGCTTCATCAATAGCAGAAATTCCGTTGTCAACAGTTACGATAAGGGAAACACCGTCATGAAAAATTTTATCTATCGCCAGCTTATTCAAGCCGTATCCTTCGCTTCTTTCCGGAATATAATAAGAAACATCTGCTCCCATCATTTCAAGATATGAGTACAAAATCGCCGTAGAAGTTACACCATCACAGTCGTAATCGCCGTAAATACATATTTTCTCACCTTTTTGCAAAGCACGGTTTACAGCTTCGACCGCTTTATCCATATCCTTAACACAATAAGGATCTTCCAGCTCATCTCCGTTAAAAAATTCATTTAATTCGCTTAAATTGGTGAATCCTCGTGATACCAATATTTCAGCGACAGTCTTGCTTAGATTTGTTTTTCTTAAAATCTCCGAACAAATATTTTCATCAGCTTTTGCTATTTTCCATTGCTTCATTCTTACATTCCTCAATTAAAAAATATATATTTTATTTTACCATAAAACGAGTCTTTTTTCAAGTATAAAAAGCAAATTAAAAGTTAAAACGCTTATTACCGTGCAGTAAAAAACTTCCTAACTTTTCTATTTACTTTTTTCTCAGAATATGATACTATGTAGGTACAGAATATTTCTTCGGGGGTGTGTAAATGTTATACATATGGGCAATTGCTTTTGTCCTATTTCTCGTTTTAGAGGTTTCGACCTCAATGGCGCTTATTTCAATATGGTTTTCAGCTTCCGCTTTGATAACCTTGATTCTAAGCCTCTTTGTTGATTCGCCTTTAGCACAATGCGTTATTTTTGTTGTAATATCCTGCATTTTGTTTGCGCTTACACGTCCGCTTGTCAAAAAGCTTAAAAGAAAGCACATTGAAACTAACGCTTTGCTTGACATCGGCAAAAAAGCATTGGTTACAAAGGAGATCGACAACGATAAAGCTCCGGGGCGGGTAAAGCTCGACGGAGTTGACTGGATGGCACTTTCAACGGACTCGACCGTATTGGAAGTCGGTGAAACAGTAATAGTTGACAAAATAGAAGGTGCGAAGCTTTACGTTTCAAAGCCTTAACTCAAATCAGAAAGGAAAATTATTATGATTACGGAAAATTTTTTCGCAGAAAACTCAGCCACTTTAATTTTACTTGCGGTAATTATCGTTATTCTACTTTTATTGATTTCAAGAATCAAAATTGTACCTCAGGCACAGGTGTTTGTTGTTGAACGTCTGGGAGCATTTCACTCTGCGTGGGGAACAGGACTTCATATTCTTATTCCGTTTATTGACAGAATTGCAAAAAAGGTTTCAATAAAAGAGCAGGTAGTTGACTTTAAGCCTCAGCCTGTTATTACAAAAGATAACGTCACAATGCAGATAGATACGGTTGTATTTTTCCAAGTTACTGACGCCAAGCAATACACATACGGCGTTGAGCGCCCTATTTCGGCTATCGAAAACCTATCTGCAACAACGCTCAGAAACATCATAGGTGAACTTGAGCTTGACTCTACTCTAACCTCACGTGATACAATCAACACTAAAATTACAGAGATTCTCGATGAAGCTACTGACCGTTGGGGTATCAAGGTAAACAGGGTTGAGCTTAAAAATATTCTTCCTCCTCGTGAAATTCAGGACGCTATGGAAAAGCAGATGAAGGCTGAGAGAGAAAGAAGAGAAAAGATTCTTCAGGCAGAGGGAGAAAAGAAATCTCAGATTCTTGTTGCCGAGGGAGAAAAGGAATCAAAGATTTTAAGAGCACAGGCTGACAAGGAAGCGGAAATACTAAAAGCAGACGCTGTTAAACAGAAAAAGATATTAGAGGCCGAAGGTGAAGCTCAGGCTATTGAATCCGTTCAGAAAGCGCTTGCTGATTCAATTGTAATGCTTAACCAAGCAAATCCTAATCAGCAGGTAATTGCTCTTAAGAGTCTGGAGGCATTCACAAAAGCTGCTGACGGAAAGGCTACAAAAATCATTATTCCGAGCGAGATACAAGGACTTGCCGGACTGGCATCAAGCCTTAAAGGTCTTGTTGAAACGGACGTTAAAGCCGAGTAATTTTTATCTAACTTATTCATATCACTGGTTTTTTGAACCGGTGATATTTTTTTAGAATAATTTTTAAAAAAGCTTGACAAACAAAAATGCAGTGCTATAATATAGTTAGCACTCGCAGCGCAAGAGTGCTAACACTCATAGCTTACGACTGCTAAAAGAAAGGAGAAATAGTTATGAACATAAACAAATTTACACAAAAATCGCTGGAATCGCTTCAAAGCGCACAAAACCTTGCGGTTGAAAACTCAAATTCCGCAGTTGATACTTTGCACCTTCTTTTGGCGCTTTTGACCGTTTCCGATAGCCTTATCCCCTCTCTTATAAAAAGAATGGGCGTAGATGACGACGTATTTGCAAAGGAGCTTGAGGATCAAATCAATTCACTTCCGAAAATTTCCGGATCAGGATACCACCTGTCTGTTATACACATCTCCGAGCCCACGAGACAAGAGGCAATCTCGTA
>USCU01000228.1 GCA_900553335.1 uncultured Ruminococcus sp.
GTACTTGGTAGACGGATTTGCCGTTATAATATTTGTGATACTTATTTATCTGTTATCCAAAATCGTAATAGAGAAAAACGCAAGCTCAATTTCAATGACTAAAATTCTCGGATACACAAACGGCGAAATAAGCAAATTATATATAGCCTCGACATTGATTATTGTTGTTCTGTGTCTGATCATAAGTATTCCTTTTGATTACTGGCTTTTAAAATATATGTTTAAAACCATAATGATGTCTAAGATGTCAGGCTGGATACCTCTTGACATAAATCCGATTATTTTTGCTGAAATGCTTATTTTGGGAATTGTAGCATATTTTGCAGTATCAGTTCTCGAATATAGAAAAATAGGAAAAGTTCCGCTTGGCGAAGCGCTGAAAAATGCAGAATAACCGCTTAACAGCACCCATAAAACCACCAAAAACAGCATGAGCTTAAAACCTGCTCATGCTGTTTTTCAGTTTTCTATAAGTTGTTTTTACTTGATGTTTTTTTCCTGATACTTTATCATATCGTCATAAATTCTTTGACAGTTATTGTGATCCGAGAATGCAAAGAAATCATCAGCACGTTTTCTGTATACCTCTTTCATCCTGCAATCGTTTTTCATATACTCAACGAGCAAATCTATAAGCTCATCATTAGTATGAACAATTTCTCCGAACGCCATTGTATCATAGTGATACGTTCCCTCTTCATAATGCTGAGGGATATCATTGTGATGAAGATAAACAAGAGGTTTTCTCATATATGCAAAATCAAACTGAACTCCCGAATAGTCGGTAACCATAAGACTTGATTCGCAGAACATCTTTTCATAGCTCATATCGCCGGTTGAAGGAATTATATCTACATAATCGTTTTTGTCAAAGTCATCCGCCTGCGAAGCAACAATAGGGTGAAGCACATAAGCTATTCTGTAGCCGTATTTTTTAGCTGCCGAAAGAAGCCTTTCATCGTTTATAAGGCTGTTGAAAACCTTGTAATAGCTTGACTCTTTAAAGTGGTCGTTATAATCTCTTTGAACTCCTTCATTTCTTGAAACGAGCATTGCCGACTGCATTCTCCATGTAGGCGACAAAAGTATCTGACGCTGATCGTTATTGACAAGTCCGTCATATCTCGGAACACCTGTTAAACGAAGTGCATCATAATCAGCATAATCATATACAGGATGAGATAAGTTTTTAATCTCATACGGTGATGCACAGTAGTAAAGCCTTGTATTATCTCTTAAACGGTTTTGAGCTATTGCAATTTTTTGAACCGACAAGCCATGCTGAACGCATACGACATGGAAATCCACTATATCTCTTATATATGTCGAGAGGTAAAGCGGAAAATCGTTAAACGCAAAGACTGTAGAGTTGGAAACGATCATCATGTTTGCATTAAAAAACACAAGCTTATGCATAACCGAATTTCGTATAAGCGGCTTATATCCCTCTTTTTTAAGCCTTTTATAGTCAGGAACATGCTTGTCTATAAGATAGTACTTTCTTATTCCGTCGTTTTGCTTTGAAGCATATTTAAAGAGATACTCAGAAGAGTCCCCGCCTTTATAGATCTTATCGTAAAACATCCATATTTTTTTGTTCCTGAAATACGGCTTTGTAACCCAGTATGCGAGTCTTCCGAGAAATACAAGAAACGTTCTCTTTTTGTTACTCTCCAAAAGCTGAAGAAAAATCCTCATCTGTCTGTAAAAGCGTGTTTTTTTAGAAGCACGAGAAATATTGATACAGCCGTTTTTATGATAACAAATAAACTTATCATCAAGAGCCCAATATCCCCATTTTAGCTCTGCTGAGATTCTTGAAGTGTGGGATTTGTATTCCGGATAAATATCGTAAAGCATATCCCCGCACTTAAATACAAACCTAAACTTCTGATCCTTAAGCTTTTTGTCCACAGGTATGCTTGCATGAAATGATCGGCGTTTAAATGCACTGCACCCGAAATACTTTGTCAATGAATATCTTTCGTTAAATATCGGAGCTATAAGTCCGTTTTCGGTTTTAATAAAAAATTCGTACTTGTCCATCGGGAACACATCCGGAAATGTTGCGTCCATTTCGATATTCCCGTCAACATAATTCATAAATAAAACGTTTACTCTCATCTGTTTTGTAGAGTAAAAAATAAGGTTATTATATGCCGCAAAAGCAACGTCATTTGACAAAACAATTTCCGTTTTTGTCGAATCTATTCCGTACTTGATTTCAAGCATAAGCTTTTTTACGTTTGCCGTACTGGTTGCAGAAGTTACTTTAGAAAGATTGAAAATAACCTCATCGTCAATATACTGCAAAACTGCACTGACATTATTCACATAGTCAAAGCCTTCCTCTTCGCTTAAAACGTGCTTATTTCTGTTATTGCTGTTTGCCTCCATTCGGCAATAAATCATAAACAATAGAAAATACTGAATAAATCCCGGAACAGCTCCCGCTTTATCTTTAGTATCCTTCGCAAGGCAAATCATGAACCTTTCAAGCGAATCGTAATACCATTCCCTTAAATACATCCCCTGATAAAATCTAAACTCATAGTCCCTTGGTGTAACAAATGTGTATTCAATATCGTCAGAGCATAAAATCAT
>USCU01000229.1 GCA_900553335.1 uncultured Ruminococcus sp.
TGATTTGAGTTATACTCGGCATATGCACACAGTCTTAAAACGCTTTCTTCGCTTTCTCCTATTGGTTTTATCTTTGAAACAGCAAAGCTTCCCTGTGTAAGCGTACCTGTTTTATCGAATGCAATCTGCGAAACACCTGACATTATCTCAATATTATTTGCACCCTTTATCAAAATGCCCTTTCTGGACGCTCCGCCGATTCCTGCAAAAAATCCTAACGGCACCGAAACCACAAGCGCACAAGGACAGGACACTACTAAAAACAGAAGCGCTCTGTAACCCCAATCCTTAAAAACATCAATAGAAAATCCTGATATTATAAACGGCAAAAATGCAAGAGCTACTGCAGAAAGAACAACGATAGGTGTATAGATTCTGGCAAACTTAGTAATAAAGCGTTCTGTTTTCGCCTTTTTTGAGGACGCATTTTCCACCATATCCAGAATCTTTGCCATTGCAGACTCTGAAAACGGTCTTATTACCTCAAGCTCTATCGTTTTTGAAAGGTTTATGCTTCCCGAAAGAACTTCTTCTCCCCTTCTTACTGTTACAGGAACAGACTCTCCCGTCAAAGCTGACATATCAAGGTCAACGCTTTCTCCCATAAACCTACAGTCAACAGGTATTCTCTCACCTGCCTTTACAACTATTATATCTTTAACATTTATACTTTCCGGACTTGCTGCTTTGATTTCTCCGCCTTGCTTAACATTGACCGTGTCAGGCTTTAATGCCAAAAGGCTTGTTATTGACTTTCTTGAACGTTTAACGGCATAGCTTTGGAACAACTCACCGATCTGATAAAAAATCATGACCGCAGCCGCTTCGTTTGTTTCTCCCAAAACGAACGCACCGACAGTTGCTACCGTCATTAAAAAACATTCGTCAAACGGACGAAGCTTTATTATGTTTCGTACACAGTTTATTATAACATCATATCCGGAAACTACATATGCCGCTACTATCAAAGCTGTGCTGATGACAGTCGGCATAGGTATAAACGAAACTCCAAAAAGCATCAATGCTGCAATAAGCCTTAAAAGGTCAAACAGTGTAACGTCCTCCTCCGCTTCAGCTTCATTCTCCTCAACGATCTTGACATCAGGCTCTATCTCTTTAACAATCTGCTTTATGTCCTTTAGAGCTGTATCAGACACCTCGGTGTATTTAAGTTTTTTCGTCATAAAATTAAGCTCTGAATCTTTTACAGATGAAAGCTTTTTTATTCTTCCGGCAATTTTTTCCGTACAGTTCGGACAGTCAAGTCCCTGTAATATAACAGTTGAAGTTTTCATATTGTCCTCCTTATACCAAGTTATTCGCTGACGTGTTCTATTGCCATTGCAATTATAGTCTTAACATGATCATCGGCTATAGAATAAATTACGCTCTTTCCCTCACGGCGGTATTTTACAAGTCTTGCCTGCTTCAAAACTCTGAGCTGATGAGATACGGCAGACTGCGTGACGTCTAAAAGCTCGACAATATCACAAACGCACATCTCACTTTTTAAAAGCGTAAATAGAATTCTAAGTCTTGTTGGATCTCCCAAAACCTTAAAAAGCTCAGATAAATCATAAGCTTCTTCAGCTCCGAGTATATCGTCTTGTATCTTTTTTATAATATCAATATTTTTTCCCTGACATTCAACGTGTTTACTGTTAAATTTTTCTTCAGTCATAAAGCATCCTCCTTAAACATATGAATAACTGTTCATGTGTTTATTATATCATACTTTTATTATTTGTCAATAGGTATTTTGAAAAAAATGCGTATACATTTTCATTGTGCATTTTCAAATATTTTTGTCCCTTACTTCTTCTCTTTACTTTTACACGTTGTTAAATAGGGACATTTTGATTTCTTGGAAAGTATTGATCAAAAGTCAAAGTCGCTGACCTACTTGATTTCCTGTATGTGAGTGCTTTCCCTGCCTGCTGTTATGATACTCTCCGTTAATCAAAAAAGTATGTTACAACATTAATTCTGAATTCCTAATTCCGACTTCCGAATTAATTACGAATTATTCTTCCCTCTAACTGGACAATTCCTTACCAATATGCTATACTTTAAAAAATATAAAATCATTGGTGATAAAAATGCAAAAGATACTCGGATACATGAGAAAAGCTATACAGGAATTTGATCTTATAGAAAACGGCGATAAAGTTGCGGTTGGCGTTTCGGGAGGAAAAGACAGCTTGGTTTTGCTTTTAGGGCTTTATCGCCTCAAACGCTTTATAGGTATTGATTTTGATATAGTGGCTATTACGCTTGATCCTAGGTTTTCAGGGATTGAAACTGATTATTCCCCTATCGAAAAAATGTGTGCGGAGCTTCAGATAGAATATCATATAGAAAGAACGGATATCGGCAAAATCGTTTTTGACATAAGAAACGAAAGTCACCCCTGCTCTTTATGCGCAAGAATGAGAAGAGGTGCTTTGCATGACTTATCAAAAAAATACGGCTGCAATAAGATTGCGCTCGGACACCACAACGATGATGTTGTTGAAACATTTCTAATGAATTTATACATTGAAGGCAGAATTGGCTGCTTTGCACCTAAAAGCTATCTTTCAAGAGAAGATATTA
>USCU01000230.1 GCA_900553335.1 uncultured Ruminococcus sp.
ACAAAGGGCTTGTGTTTTAATCTTGGCGGCATCAAAATGATGCCGCCTGTGACTAAAATCTTGTGGTCACTTTATTTAATAAGGAATATATGAGGACGAAAGAGCTTTTCTTCCGTCCTTTTTTGCTGATTTTCTTTACAAATCGACATAAAACGAGAAAATACATACAAAATCTGATAGCGAAATTTGTAAATAATGTATATAGCAATCTAAAGATGTTTATGGTAAAATATAGATATAAAAGACGTGATTGATTAATGTTGGGAGGAATATATGTGTTTATCAAAAAGATTTTAGGTATATGTACTGCTGCTGTAATGTTATTTTCAGCATCGGTTTCTGTATGTGCGGTCAATGTAAGTGCGAATGTACCGGAAGAGATAAGTGAGTTTGCTGATATTGTCGGACTAACAGGTTTAAGTGCGCCTCGACCGATATATAGTCCTGACGAAAAACTATTCGGATACTGTGCTGAGGGAACGAATTGTTACATAATATATGATACGGAATATAATATGGTGGAGTATTCTGATTCTAAATTATCAGAGTATCACAATGTAACATCAACTTTATATTACTGTGGACCGTTAGCCTACTATGTAAAGGAAAACGGGAATTTTGAAAATTTGCAGTCAGGAGAATTATATACAGCAAATGACTTTTGCTCAAGTGATGAATTAAAAAACCATATAGAAGCTAATGCAATCGCTGTTGAGAGCGATCCGGATTTCGGTATTCAGCCTATGGCGACCGTAACAGAAAACTACACTATACCAGATGCAGATTTTAGTTATTATGATCCTTCATGGAACTCTGATGCAAAATATGGTGGGTCATGCGGTCAGTTGGCGGCAACGGCAATATTAGCATTTCTTGCAGCTGAGGGAAGTATAAATATACCTATTTTTTATGTGCAAAATCCATATTACTTGTTCTTGGAGTTAATACAAATTATACCGCATGCTTCGGATAGTTATGGTACTTCACCAACACAAATTTTTAGCGGATTAAAAAAATATTCTCAAAATAAAAATTATTCGTATTCAGTAAGTTATGGCTTATTCAGTACAACAGCAGAAAATATGTATAGGTCCAAGGTACGCAGTGGAATTCCTAGTATGGTTCAAATAATAAACCATCCTTTGTATAAAGAACATTGGGTTATAGGTTATGGATATAGAACCGTTCAGGGAAATGCAGGCATATCAAAGTCAGTTATAGTTGATGACGGCTGGGGCAATGAAAAAATATATATAAGTGATTTATATATAAATAGCTTCGTTTATTTTAGCTATTAAATTATGGAGGACATCTTATGAAAAAATTTTTAATTGCTCTAATTTTAATCGCCTGTTTAACGCTTTGCCTATGCGCTTGCGATTCGAAAAATGACAGAAGTTCGGCAACTTTCGGCAGTTCTGGCGAAACGGAGAATACTACAGAAGTATCCGAAACGGAGGAAAGCGAAATGACAACATTTGCTGCACAAACTCCTGGCAATAAGACATTTGATATATCAGCTGACGATATGTGGCTTTATAAATGTACAGGACCAAACCCTACTGATCCCAGACTTGTAGAGATCACTGATGCCGACATAAAGATTAAAATATATAATATGGTGAAAAATATAATAGAATGTGAGCCTGTGGTATATGAAGATCCGAGTGAAATACCCTCGGGTGTATCTACATGGAGAGCGGAGTTAAAGCTCACTAACGGAAATTGGTACAGGATATACATTGGTGCTGCAGCAAGCGGAGGAGAAAATTTTGGAGTAATGTGGTATCAAGACGGAGAAACATTAAATGAAAGCTATTCGCTTGACGGAGAATATGTTGCTGAGTTTTACGAGCTTTTGGGAATAGAACAGCCGATAATAAAAATAAATTGATAATAAGCCAATAGAAAATAGGTATCTTCGATGTAACATAGAGGTGTTTTATATGAAAAAACTACTATTTTTATTTACTATGTGTTTAACATTAACACTCTGCGCTTGTTCAACTGATACAAACAGCAAAAGTTTAGATAATGAAAATACAACCAATGCAACCGAAAAGTTGACAACATCAGAGCCTATAACGGAAGAGCCTGCGATTCCGATAGAGGAGTCTAAGAAGTTAGAGCATCCTACTGTGCAAACTCCGGGGGACAACACTTTTGAGGTTTCTGCTGATGATATAGAATTGCAGGTAGTGACAGGACCGAATCCCACTGATCCGAGATTTGTGGAGGTCACCGACGCTGATACTAAAGTTAAGGTGTATAATATGCTGAAAAACGCATTAGAGTGTGAGCCAATAGATTATAATAAGTATGTACAATATTTTGGTGGTACTCGTTTGGGGGCTATAATACAGGTTGCAGGCGGTGGAGAATGCAGATTGTTTTTAGGCAGTCCTAAGAGTGATTGTGTGAACTTTGGCGTTCTCGGAACTTTGGACGGAGAAACTGTTAGTGGAGATTATTTACTTGATGAAGAGTTTGCAAGTGAGTTTTTTGCACTTTTGGGAAAGGAATATTAAGAGGCAGGATTTGTAATATAAAACGAAGCATTTCAAAGCTGAAGTTGAGATAAAAAGAAAGGAAG
>USCU01000231.1 GCA_900553335.1 uncultured Ruminococcus sp.
GCTCCGCATTTTATAAGTTCCTCAACAGCAATTGCCGACGAAGGTCCGCCGATTCCCGTTGAGCATACAGTGACTTTTTCTCCATCCAAGGTTCCCGTGTAAACGTTATATTCACGGTTATAAGAAACCTGCTGTGCATTGTCAAGATATACTGCAATTTTTTCTACTCTTCCCGGATCTCCGGGTAAAATTACATATCTGCCTATTTCGTCCTTTGTTGTGTTAATATGAAACTGTCTTTCTTGATCCATAATTGATGCCATAAAGTACCCCCCTAAGCTGTTAAAGCTTCATGATCAGCTTTTCAATGTTTTTTTCCTTGGTGGCCCAGCTTGTGCAAAATCTATAGACGGATTCACTCTCACTTGTTTTCTGAGAAAGCTCAAAACCGAACTCGTCTTTAAGTTCATTAGCTTTTGAATTGCTTAAAATGACAAACTGCTGATTTGTATAAGAATCGGCATAAAGCCTATATCCTTTTTCGATAAAGGCTTCCTTAAGTTTTACCGCAAGCCTTACAGCGTGTTTTGAAATATTAAAATACAAACCGTCTGTAAAAAGCTCAGTAAACTGAATCCCTAAAAGTCTGCCTTTTGCGAGCATTCCTCCGCATTGTTTTATCATGTATCTGAAATCCGGCTTTAGGTGATCATTTGTAATAACTAGAGCTTCACCGAAAAGCGCTCCGACCTTTGTTCCCCCTACATAAAATACATCACAGAGGTCTTCCAAATCGCTTGGAGATATATCGCACTTTTCACTTGCAAGTCCGTAACCAAGCCTCGCCCCGTCGATGAAAAGATATATTCCGCATTTTTTACAAGTTTCGTATATATTATTAAGCTCACTTTTTGAATAGATTGTTCCTGTTTCTGTAGGAAACGAGATATATGCCATTTTAGGCATAACGGTATGCTCTTTAGATTCGTCTGAAATGTGAGAATCATAAAGCTCTTGTATTTGATTTGCTGATATCTTGCCGTCTGAGTTTGGAACTGATATTACTTTATGACCTCTTGATTCAATCGCACCTGTTTCGTGAACATTGATGTGTCCTGTATCGGGGGAGATGACGCCTTGATACGGTTTTAACACAGAAGATATGACCGTAGTGTTTGTTTGCGTTCCTCCGACGAGAAAATGAATATCGCTGTGATTAAGAGAAAATGCGTCTTTGATTTTTTCTTTTGCTTTTTCACAGTATTCGTCCTGTCCGTAACCAATAGTCTGCTCCATATTTGTTTTTGAAAGTGCGGCTAATATTTTTTCATGGCAGCCTTCTGTATAATCGCTTGTAAATAAAATCATTTTTCTGTTTCCTTATCCATTTTCATTGATATATCAAAGCATTTTACCGAGTGAGTCAAAGCTCCGATTGAAATTATATCAACGCCTGTTTCGGCAATTCTTTTGATAGTTTCTTCAGTTACATTTCCGCTTGCCTCAAGCAAAGCTTTGCCGCCTGTTATCTTTACAGCTTCAGCCATTCTTTCGCATGACATATTATCAAGCATAATAAGCTCTGCTCCGACTTCAAGCGCTTCTTTAACTTCTTCAAGGTTAGTTGTTTCAACCTCAATTTTTACGGTATGGCCCAAATGCTCACGCAATGCGTTCACAGCGTTTGTTATGCTTCCGTATGCGTCAAGGTGAGTGTCCTTAAGCATCGCACAGTCGGAAAGGTTATATCTGTGATTTTTTCCGCCTCCGACGGTAACAGCGTATTTTTGCAGGGAGCGAAGTCCCGGAAGCGTTTTTCTTGTATCAGCAACGCTTGCTTTTGTTCCTTTTATAAGCTGGACGCATTTATTTGTCTGAGTAGCAATACCTGAAAGATGCTGAACGAGGTTTAGCGCTGTTCTCTCTCCCTTCAAAAGCGTCTTTACACTTCCGTGTATAACAGCGATAATATCTCCTTTTTTTACTTTTTGACCGTCTTGAATCAAAATCTCATATTTAATAGAGTTGTCCAAAAGCTCAAAAACCCGCATCGCTATTTCAATTCCGCATAAAACGCCGTCGTCCTTTGAAACATACCTTGCACTTGAGGTAAGCTCATCGTCAATGAGATAATCTGTTGTAACATCAATATAGTTTATATCTTCCTTAATGGCTCTTTTGATGATATCGTCAATTTCAAATTGCATAGGTTTCATGATTCCTATTTCCTTTCTGTTTTGTTTTCTTCTACATATTTTGTTTTTATAATAGTGGGGCGATGCCCATTATTGAACAGTCGTCTTTTTTGGACTTTGTTTTTTTATTGCAGAGGGACAATCTGGGAGAAGGGGAAGGATAATAAAACCCACCAAAACCAGAGGGACTCCTCCTCTTCTCCATTGGTTTTCCCTCTGCACTCCTTTTACAACACCTTATCCCTCTGCCCTCTGTTTTTGAAGTTTGAGGCTAAGGAAAGTTTGAGCGAGCCAAATCCTACAAGAATTCTGGTTTGGCTCGAAACTTGTGCCGATGCAAAAGTTTTTTACTTACGGAAACTGTACAGTAATGTGTTTCTGTCTCTTATACACATCTGACGCTGCCGACGATCTACTCTGTGTAGATC
>USCU01000232.1 GCA_900553335.1 uncultured Ruminococcus sp.
TAAATACAATTCTCTTGTTTTTAGTTTTAAAGCATTTCCTCTTTAAACCTGTGAATAAGGTTTTAGACGCACGAATGGATGAGGTTAATGAAACTTATTCCAAAGCTAAGGACGCTGAGGATAACGCTTTAAGGCTTGAAAGTGAGTATTCAGAGAAAATGGCAGGTCTTAAAGCTGAATCTGCTCAGATTCTTCAGTCGGCAACCGCTAAGGCAAATGATAAAAGCGATGAGATCATAAGTCAGGCAAAACAGCAGGCAAAAGGAATAATCGACCGTGCTAATACTGAAATTGAAGTTGAAAAGAAGAGAGCGGCGAACGAAATCAAGACAGAAATAACCGATATTATTTTTAATGTTGCAGAGAAGGTTGTAGACAAAAACATTTCAACATCTGACAACGAGAAGATGATTGAAGAGTTTATAAATAATGTAGGTGAACTGCAATGACCGGTTCGTTTGAATATAATTATGCCGAGGCACTGTTTGAGCTTTCTTTGGAGAATAACTGCCTTGAAAGCGTTTATGAGGAATTTTCGGCTGTTACACAGATATTTGATGAAAATCCCGAATTTGTTAAATTCTTAAATCTCCCAACAGTTGAATGGGTGGAAAAGGAAAAGATCATTTCAAAAGCTTTTGGTGATGATCTAAGTGATGTAATGTTTAGTTTCTTAAACATTACCGCTCAAAAGGGAAGATCTAAAGGTATTTCATTGATTTTTTCGGAGTTTAAGGCTTTATACAATGAGAAGATGAACATTTTAGAAGTTACTGCGACGACTGCTGTTCACCTTACAGATTCGCTGAGAAAAAAGCTTATTGAAAAGCTTTCTGCTGTTTCGGGAAAGAGAATTGTTTTAAAAGAGTGTGTTGACAGCAAAATAATCGGCGGAATTGTTTTGAGCTACAATAATACAGAAATTCACGCAAGCGTTCGTGATAAGCTTGAAAAATTAAAAGCGCAAATAAATTCTATAGCTATATAGAATTTTGGAAAGGTATGGTAAGTACTTATGAATTTACGTCCTGATGAAATTACTGGTATTTTAAAAGAGCAGATAAAAAATTATAAATCCAAACTTTCTCTTGAGAATGTCGGAACTGTAGTTACCGTTGGAGATGGAATTTCAAAGATTCACGGTCTTGAAAAGTGCATGGCAGGTGAGCTTTTGGAGTTTGAAGGCGGTGTAATGGGAATGGCGCTTAACCTTGAGCAGGAATTTGTCGGCGCTGTATTGCTCGGAGATGACTCTGATATTAAAGAGGGAAGTCAGGTTAAAAGAACGGGCAAGATAGTTTCTGTTCCTGTCGGAGAGGGGCTTCTCGGACGTGTTGTAAACGCATTGGGAGAGCCGATTGACGGCAAAGGTCAAATATTTACAACAGATACTCGTCCTATAGAATCGCCTGCACACGGCATTATCACAAGAAAGTCGGTAAACAGACCGCTTCAAACCGGTATTAAGGCAATAGACTCTATGATTCCTATAGGAAGAGGTCAAAGGGAGCTTATAATCGGTGACAGACAGACGGGAAAAACCGCAATTGCGCTTGATACTATTATCAATCAGTCGGATAAGGACTGCTTATGCATCTATGTTGCAATAGGACAGAAAAACTCAACAGTTGCCAATGTAGTTGATACACTTGAGCGAGCAGGTGCTATGAAATATACAATTGTTGTATCTGCTTCTGCCAGCGAAAAAGCTCCGCTTCAGTATATCGCTCCTTATTCGGGCTGTGCAATGGCTGAGTATTTTATGCTTCAGGGTAAAGATGTTCTTATTGTATACGATGATCTTTCAAAGCACGCAGTCGCTTATAGAACTATGTCACTTCTTTTACAGCGTCCTACAGGAAGAGAAGCGTATCCGGGCGATGTATTCTATCTTCATTCAAGACTTCTTGAACGTGCTTGTAACCTGAACGAAGAGTACGGCGGAGGATCAATTACCGCTCTTCCTATTATAGAAACACAGGCGGGAGATGTTTCCGCATATATTCCTACAAATGTAATTTCTATTACAGACGGACAGATATTCCTTGAAACAGAGCTGTTTTTCTCAGGAATAAGACCTGCGGTCAACCCGGGAATTTCGGTTTCCCGTGTCGGCGGTGCAGCTCAGATAAAGGCTATGAAAAAGGTCTCAGGCTCGCTTAAGCTTATGTATTCTCAGTATAGAGAGCTGCAGTCATTTGCACAGTTTGGCTCTGATCTTGATAAAGATACTAAGGATAGACTTGAGCAGGGAGAAAGAATCGTTGAGGTTTTAAAGCAGGGTAAAAACTCGC
Organism: uncultured Ruminococcus sp.; assembly: GCA_900553335.1. GTDB lineage: Bacteria > Bacillota > Clostridia > Oscillospirales > Ruminococcaceae > UMGS1601. The sequence goes on from USCU01000232.1 coordinate 2,295, forward strand.
CTTTAAGTGTTGAAGATCAGGTTCTGATAATTTATGCAGTTGTTAATAATTATTTGAACGATATCCCTGTTTCGTCAATTACTGATTGTCAGGACAGTTTGTTCAGATTCATTCATTATTCTTATCCTGAAATTATAGAGTCAATTACCAAAACAAAGGATTTGACTAAAGAAAACGAAGAGGCGCTTAAAACTGCGCTTAGGGAGTTTTTAAATACTTACAATAAAGAATCTCTATAAAAAGGCGGCGATAGAG
>USCU01000233.1 GCA_900553335.1 uncultured Ruminococcus sp.
GTGGGCTCGGAGATGTGTATAAGAGACAGCCTTGATGCTATAAAGTATATTGGACATTTTACAGAGATTGATGACAGATTAGAACTTAATAACCTATATGATCTATTGGTTCAATATGAAGAATTGTACCCATACAAAATTTTTGCTAGTAGCGAATATGTAATTTCAAAATCTCATTGCAGTATATGTGGGAAATCAATGCAGAGTTTAGATTGCCCACATATTAAAGGTGAGCTTTATTGGGGCGAACCCGCTATTGAATACATAGACCAGATTGATTATTTTCAAGCGGTTTGTATTGTATCACATCCAGAAGATAAACGTTGTGTAATGGAATTATCTGATGATACTCGATCTGAAAAAGAAAAGTTTCTTATGCTAGATCAATATTTAGAGCTTAAACAACCATATCTGCAAATGGTTACAATAAAGGGAATTAAAGAACAGCGAATACGTGAAGATATTGAAATAGTTGGAAGAAAGCAACCCTGCCCGTGTGGAAGCGGGAAAAGATTTAAACATTGTTGTGGGAAAAATATGTATTATGAGCATACACGATATGTTGTAACACCATTATCTGTAGTTGATATAATAATGGTTTAACAAATAGCAACAGGCACGAGAGTTACCTCCCGTGCCTGTTGCTATTTTATGTATTTAATTATTAGTTCATCAACGCCGTCGGTATATTTGCCTTGGGATATGAGCTTATTACGATATTCGAGTAGGCATTGAATGATAAAGCGGTGTTCGGCGTTTGTTAAGTACAAATAGTATTTCCGTTTTCTCATACAAACACCACGTCTGAATAGACTACTTCGGTTACTCGTTCACGGATGTTGTTCATTTTCTGCACCCATTTCATTTGGTCGGTGGCTTTGAGGTGTTCAGTGATATCTTCTTTTTCGGAGAGTTCTTTTACTAACCGAAGATAAAGGGATTGTGCTTGTTCCTCGATGTCTGCGAGGTGGGCGTGTAGTTTGCCGCTTGTTAAAAGATTGTAGTATAAAACCTTGCGATTTTGCTTCAGGTAACGAAGCCTACGCTGTCCCCACACGCCGATGGGGCGTTCTTCTTCGGGCGGTAATATAACATCAGGCAAACTATAATCGCCCTGCATTGTGTAAGTTCCACCCATCTGCTCAAACATTGATTTCATAGTCTGTCCTCCTTTATTCCTTTAACAAATCCTTAAACGGTGTTTCGTTTGAGATGAATGCATCGTAAGCGAAGTTTGCTCCGAGGCGAAAACCCATAATAAAACTGTCCAGATTGGATTCGCCGTTGACGATACTCCAAGCATTTGTGTAGTCGAGAAACCATTTATTTGGCTCGTCGGTTAGAGCATTTGTCAGCAGTTCTTCGTTTTTCATTAAGATTTCCATCTGCTTCTGCACCGTCTTGTTTTGCTTTGTGCTGCGTGCCTGTGGATCGATGTTGCCGTAGTAAAATTCTTCGATAAATCGTGCCATAAAGAATGCACCTGCCTTTCGATTACAGTTTAGCAAAACCGATAGACAGGTGCGAGTGTGCGAAAATTCCAATCGCACATTACTTTTTCTTCTTCATCTTCCTTTGAAAATCGTTCAGCGTTTGGATGTGCCACAGGCTCTTTCGGGTGATGGAGCGAAAGGTCAGCGAGCAAAAGAACTCTGCAATAAAGACTTTTGGAATGTAATATATGTGCCCTTTGCGAAAGGATTTCAGCGCCCCTTTATTGCACCAGTTATTGATTGTGGTTTTACTATAACCCGTCAGGGCAACAACCTCCTGCACAGTCACCACATCTTTATACTTTTTTAAAAGTCTGGTATAATAGTCGTGCATTTGGAGGAGTACATCCTCGGGTAGCTCTTTGGAGAGCTTTGCCACATAATGACTGCCGTACCATCCCCTCGGTGCAGAATAGAGCTCCGGGAAAACGGCTCGTTCTTCAAGATAGGCTTTCACATCTTCTTTTTTGATTTTGTAGCATCGTGTTTTCTTGCCCGACCATTCACAGGGGACCTTGCCGCTTTTGAGCAGATGTAAGGCTGTTGACTTGCTGATATGGCAAAGGCGGTAAAACTGGTCTTTGTTCATAACATCGGGAACGCTGTTCCAATCAATCGGTAAATTTTTCATTTGATACACCTCGAACATAGATTTTGTCGGTTTGAAACTCTGTTCTGCGGTGTATATTTTTTGTATTGCCTTCTTTTGTTTTTTCTCCCCTGTCTTCCCTATTTTCTCCCCAAAATCGGCAAAAATGCCGATTCGAACCCACTTTTGAAAAACGCAGATATCACAAGGCTTTGAGTGCGAAAAAGCCTGATTTTATGCGATTTTTCGCTTAGGCAAAACGACCTGAAGCTGTCACAAAGCTGCCTGCTTTTGATAAGATGACTAAAAGACTCGAAATCAGTTAGGGAGCAATCCCCCGCGAGTTCGAATCTCGCCGTCTCCGCCAAAGCGGTAGATACCGCATAAAAAGCCGCAAAGCAGTAATGTTTTGCGGCTTTAGTCTATTTCTGTCTCTTATACACATCTCCGAGCC
>USCU01000234.1 GCA_900553335.1 uncultured Ruminococcus sp.
TGATAAAATATCTTCTGTCGGAACGTTCCGATATTGACAGGATTGATATTCCAGAAAGCGAAGATGAACGTTTTATGCTTTATCGAAGTCTTGTGAATATCCGTCCTGCTATAAAGGCTGACGATAAATTTCTGGAAGCTGAAGACGAGTTTCTTAAAGCTGAAATTACCAGAAAAGGTATTACTGATATTGAAGATTTACAGCCCATCCAGAATGGCATTTACCTATGGAAAGGCGATATATCTACGTTAAAATGCAATGCTATAGTCAATGCGGCAAATTCGGGAATGACAGGATGCTGGCAGCCATGTCATAGCTGTATTGACAATGCAATCCACACCTTTTCAGGAGTACGTCTGCGCTACAAGTGCGGACAGATAATGCAGGCACAGGGACATGAAGAACCTACTGGCAAAGCAAAAATTACTCCTGCCTACAATCTGCCATGTGACTATGTCATTCACACAGTAGGACCGATCGTTCGAGGCAGCCTTTCGCATAAAGATTGCAATTTACTTAAAAGCTGTTATGAATCCTGCCTTAAACTATCTGTTCAAAACAATATAAAAAGCGTAGCATTCTGCTGTATTTCCACGGGATTGTTTGGATTCCCACAAAAAGAAGCAGCTGAGATAGCGGTAAATACTGTGAAAAAGTTTCGAAAGACCAACGATATAGAGGTGATATTCAATGTTTTCAAACATGACGATTATAAAATCTACAATAGACTACTCAGATGATATAAAACGTTTGAAATATGCAATTGAAACTGCTGACTCTATTGTTATAGGTGCAGGAGCAGGACTTTCAATTGCAGCAGGTTTCACCTACAGCGGAGTACGCTTTAAAAAATATTTCAGTGATTTTATCGAAAAATACGGATTTAAAGATATGTATTCAGGTGGGTTTTATCACTTTGAGAGCCTTGAAGAACATTGGGCGTATTGGTCAAGATATGTTTTTATCAATCGCTATATGGATAGCGATAACGGAACATATAAAAAATTATTTGAACTTGTGAAAGACAAAAATTACTTTGTACTGACAACAAATGTTGACCATCAGTTTCAAAAAGCAGGCTTCGATAAACACAAGCTTTTTTACACCCAGGGCGACTACGGACTTTTTCAATGCTCTGAGCCATGCCACAATAAGACTTATGATAACGAGGAAATAATCCGCAGAATGTTTACAGAACAGAAAAATATGCGTATACCGTCTGAACTAATTCCAAAATGCCCGAAATGCGGCAAATATATGACAATGAATCTCCGTGCAGACGATAGATTCGTTCAGGACAAAGATTGGTATCGTGCAAGCGAAAGGTATTCTGATTTTATACGCAAAAACAGCGGACTTCGTATACTATTTTTAGAATTGGGAGTCGGCTACAACACTCCTGTTATCATAAAATATCCGTTTTGGAAAATGACTGCCATGAATAAACAAGCGACATACGCTTGTGTCAATAGCTGTGAAGCGTTTTGTCCTGATGAGATTCAAAAACAAGCCATTTGTATCAATAGCAATATCGAAAACGTGCTTTCAAATCTAATCTTATGAAATAGTTTAACTTTTTTATAACAACAATTTACCGCCGAAGTAAATAACTGCGGCGGTTTTTCATTTCCATATTAATTCTTTTAACAACACATATTGCTCCCTATCGGGGGTAAATATCAAATCGTTTTGCTCCATTCTTTCAAAAGTTTCTTTATTAACCCATTTATAATCCTCAGTTTCTCCTTTTTGAAGCTTGATTTCGTCATCTGCGACATCTGTTTTCAGCAAATAGCAATCGGTAAAGGTATGTTTGTAAGCAACCGACTTTATCAATTTAAAACACTCTTTTTTTCGCTTTATGCCCGTTTCCTCCATAAGTTCTCTGCATGCTCCGCTGATGCTAGACTCTCCTGCAACAACAGAACCTGTTGTACATTCCCACATTCCCGGTGAATTTTTCTTCTCGCTTGATCTCTTTGTAATTAATACCTCTTCTTTTAAATTCTTTGTAATAACCACAATTACCGTGTGATATGCACCTTCGGGAAGCAGCTCACCCCTTATATGTGTTTTTCCGAGGGGATTTCGATTTTTATCAAATAAATCCCAAAGCTCAGACTTATAAGATTTTTCTTTTCTTTTATTTTTAAAAAAATCAGATAAAACAGACTGACACTCATCTTTTAATATGCCGCCTGTGATCTCGGGAGTATGCGTCTTTGTAATTTCAAACAGGTTCACGCTCGAACAACACGCTCCTGCTCTTTTGTCATATGCACCAAATACCACACGAGAGATTCTTGAATTTATTATAGCTCCAGTGCACATAACGCAAGGCTCAAGAGTAACATAAAGCGTAGCGTTTGCGAGCCGCCAGCTTTTTTTGCTTTCCGCCGCCTGTTCAAGTGCTATCATTTCGGCGTGCTTAATAGGCGAACTTAGCTGTTCGCACATATTATATCCTCTGCCTATAATTTCACCGTTTGAGTTATCAACGA
>USCU01000235.1 GCA_900553335.1 uncultured Ruminococcus sp.
ACAGTTCTCTGTGTTGCATAAATTTGACGATTAATATTTGAAAGACATATCTTGTCACTGTCTATCAGATCAACAGCTCCTATACCCGAACGAACAAGCGCTTCTACTGTATAGCCGCCTACTCCTCCTATTCCGAATATGGCAACTTTGGAGGAAGCAAGCTTTTCCATAGCTTCTTTTCCGAATATAAGTTCTGTTCTTGAAAATTGATTTAGCATTGAGATAATACCTCGATTCTTTTTATTCAGGTTATATTAAATTCTTTAAATAAGGGGCAGTGCTCCGCCATTAAACAAACGACCGAGCATTAGCTCCTTAGGGTTTCAGCGGGACGGGAATCCCCGCTGAAGTTCTAAGCTGTCCGCCACTTAGATGCAGGGGACATAGTAGCTGTTAAATAACCACGAATGATGTTGCATTAGATTTAGAAATGAAAGGACATGGCATTTTATTAAAGCTAATTACTGTCTATATAATAAATATTAAAAGCCTATTTACTTAATATGTATTATATTGAAATCAATCTGTCTTGTCAAGAGAGTAATGCTTGCTTTAAAATAAAGCTTAGTTAAATGTCAGATGTTTTCTACACAAAAACATCCTTTCGAGTTTTACGAAAGGATGCTTTTTAAATATGATTTTAAATCATTATTAAAGGAAAATGTACTTTAAGATAAACAGTATTGCAAGTACATACATTATCGGATTGATCTCTTTTCTCTTTCCGCAAATTAAATTGATAATAACGTATGAGATAACTCCGATTGATATACCCTCAGAAATGCTATAGAATAAAGGCATTGCTATAACGCACAAGTATGCCGGTATTGCTGTTGTGTAATTGCCCTCTGAGAACTTGATCTCAGTAATTGCACTAAACATTAAAAATCCTACGATAATAAGTGCAGGAGCAGTAGCAAATGAAGGAATAGCTGTGAAAATAGGTGCGAACAGTATTGAAATCAAAAACAGTATAGCGGTTGTAACTGCAGTAAGACCTGTTCTTCCTCCTTCTGCAACACCTGCGGACGACTCAACAAATGTAGTAGTTGTCGAAGTACCGAGCACAGCTCCTGCTGAAGTAGCAATTGAGTCTGCAAGAAGTGCAGGCTTGATTTTAGGAAGCTTTCCGTCTTTGTCGAGCATATCTGCTTTTGTGCTTACTCCGATAAGAGTTCCGAGTGTATCAAAGAGGTCAACGAACAAGAAAGAAAAGACAATTACGATGAAATTGAATATTCCTACATTGCTGAAATCAATGTTAAAGCACTGTCCGAAAGTTTCGCCGATCTTGGAAAAGTCAGTCATTTGGAATGTAGGGAACAGTGAGTAATATCCTGCTTCTGCATTAGGAGCATAAATACCTATGACCTGACAAAGCATACCTAAAATCCATGTTCCGAGAATTCCTATAAGGATTGAACCCTTTACCCTTTTTATGTAAAGAATTGCAGTAATGAAAATTCCGATTATTGCAAGCAATGCACAGATACCTGAAGTTTTGAAGTTGTCAGTAAAGCTTACGATTGAAAGAAGAGTAGACGAATTATCAACCGTAAGTCCTGCATTCTGAAGTCCGATAAATGCTATAAATAATCCTATTCCGACAGAAACGGCTTTTTTCAGCGATAAAGGAATTGAATTGAATATAGCTTCTCTTATTTTTGTGAGAGAAAGAATAATGAAAATTATACCTTCAATAAATACTGCGAACAGAGCGATTTGCCATGAGTATCCATATCCGAGTACAACCGTATATGTGAAAAATGCGTTAAGTCCCATTCCTGCCGAGAGGGCGAACGGAAGATTTGCCATGAGAGCCATACACATTGTACCGATAAAAGATGCAAGGCATGTAGCGATAAGAACCGCAGTGCTGTCCATTCCGGCAGCGGATAAAATGCTCGGGTTTACAGCGAGTATATACGCCATTGTCATGAACGTTGTAATACCTGCCATGATTTCTGTTTTAACATTTGTGTTGTTTTGCTTTAACTTAAATAACTTTTCAAACATTTTTTACACCTCATTCTGAAAATTCTGCTATGTACGGAAGATTTCTGTAGTATTCGCCATAGTCAAGGCCATAACCTATAACGAATAAATCGGGAATTTTAAAAAGCGAGTAGTCTGCCTTCAAATCAACGATTCGTCTGTCGGGCTTATCGAGCAGAGTGACTACTCTAAGAGAAACCGGATTTCTCGATTTAAGGAGTTTTATTACATCGTTTAAAGTTCTTCCCGTGTCGATAATATCTTCAACGATGATTACATGATACTTGCTGATATCCTGCGTCAAGTCCATGGTTATCTTGACTATTCCCGATGACTGAGTGTCTTCATAATAGCTTTTTGCAACCATAAAACCTATTTCGCACGGTACATTTATTTCCCTGGCTAAGTCCGAAAGAAATATAAATGAGCCTTTTAGTATACTTACAAGAAGTATAGGTATTCCGTCATATGAAGAATTAATCATT
>USCU01000236.1 GCA_900553335.1 uncultured Ruminococcus sp.
TATATCACCTGTTGCAGCGTCAGTTTCGTGAAGCTCATTTGAATTAACAAAGAAAATATCATCTGCATGTGCACAGACATTTTTGCCGCCGATCTTTCCGTTTATCTGTCCTTTTAACACCAAGTTAAATTCAAGCTTACTGTGCCAATGCAAAGGATATGTGTTATTGCTGTGAGTACCGTTTTGAATATATATCCTTGCCGGAATCGAAGAATCAAGTCTTACCTGCTCATGATAGTATTTGGGCATCGTATCCTCCTTATTTTTTATTTGTCGCTTAAATACTGTTTGGGAATAAAACTTAGATAATACTCAATATTTTCAATCGACATATCCTCAACCTGACTTTGCGAAGCAAGCGCCGCCGTATACTCCGAATACGGATAAACAAATACACCCCACTGATATATTCCTGAAATATGTGTAACAACGGGAATCGCTCTTGGATTGGTTATTGTAACCTCATTATTTTTAAAATCATAAGTAAGCTCAAGTCTTCCCAATATTCCTACAGAGGTTTGACAGGTTGCCATTGCGGATACCATATTCCCAAGACAATAATAGCAAAAAGCTTTATTGCCGTTGTCAGCCTCAACCCAGTCGCACTTTTGAACGGTATGCGGCTGACATCCTACAATTATATCTGCTCCCCATTCAGTAAACTTTTTTGCAAGCTCATACTGCTCGTCCGTTACTTCATTTATTATTTCCACTCCGAAATGAGGAGAAACTATAACCACATCGGCAAGCTCGTCTGCTTTTTTTATTTTCCTCTCAATTTCATCTATCTCATCAAGATAAGTTACACATGAGGAATATTCATCAGGAAGCGAAATCCCGTTAGTATGCTCCATAAAGCCTAAAAATGCAACCTTAACGCCTTTTATCTCTTTGATTCTTATATTATCTCTGTCCTCTTTGCTTTCATATGCTCCGTAGACAGTAATATCGGGATGCTTGGTTTTCCAGTAGTTAAGAGTTGACATAAGTCCGTCTATACCGTAATCAAGCACATGATTATTTGAAATACTCATAGCATCAAACCCGATTTTCACCATGTGATCCCCTACTGCTTCAGGAGAAGCAAATGTAGGGTAGCTTGATGGGCCGAAATCATCGGTTACAATGGTTTCCTGGTTAAGTACAGCAAAATCTGCGTTTTTGATTATCGGAGTAATTCTCTCATAAGTTGACGAAAAATCATATCCGTTACCTTCGGCATTTCTTGACGCTTGATTGTAAAGCGTATCATGAACAAGGTTATCACCTGCAAACAAAAAATCTATTGTCACCGTGTCTTTTATCTTATCAGCTTGATTACTTTCAGTTTCAGCCGATGCATCGGTCGTTTCAGTCCTATAAGAATTCTGTGCAGTATTCAAAGTTGACTCCTGTTCATCAGAAGTTTTTTTTAAAACTTTCTGACTGCAAGCGGACACTGAAATCACAAAACTAAACACCAACAAGATTAAAACTGCTTTTTTCACTATTGACATAACATTACCCCATCTTACGTTTTTATAATGTAAAAAATTTCTTTCCTTCAATAAGGGGCAACGCCCCGTCATTCAATAAACGACCGGACATTAGCCCTTTAGGATTTCAGTTGGGGATTGTTCCCTCAACTGAAAAGCTAAGTTGTTCGCTGCCTTAGAGGCGGGAAACATAGTCGTTATTATATTTTATCATATTTTTTAATACTTTGCAATCCATCTTGAAAAAGAGTTATTAATGTGTTACAATATGGTTTAAGATTATACGATTTGATGCTTTTATCAGGAGAATTTTAGTTATGAATATTGATAAGCTTATAAATGAAATGACATTGGAAGAAAAAGCCGGTCTTTTATCAGGACTTGATTTTTGGCATACGAAGCCTGTAGATAGGTTATCTATTGATAAAATCATGGTTTCGGACGGACCTCACGGGCTGAGAAAAGAAAAACAAGGAGAACCCGGAAGTATTGAAGCTATTTGTTTTCCCACAGCTTCTTCCTTGGCTTGTTCTTTTGACCGCTCCCTTTTAGAAGAGCTTGGAAAGGCTATTGGAAATGAGTGTATCGCTGAAAACATTTCGGTAATTTTAGGCCCTGGTGCAAATATTAAGCGTACTCCCCTTTGCGGAAGAAACTTTGAATATTTTTCAGAAGATCCGTTCCTTTCAGGTGAAATGGCAGCAGCTCATATAAAAGGCGTCCAGTCAAAAGGAGTTGGAGCTTCTCTTAAGCATTTCGCATGCAACAATCAGGAATATCGAAGAATGTGTATAAACGCTGAGGTTGACGAAAGAACTTTGAGAGAAATTTATCTTGCTTCATTTGAAATTGCTGTAAAAAAAGCAAAACCCTGGACAGTTATGTGTTCTTATAACAAAATAAACGGAGAATATGCAAGCCAGAACAAAAAACTTCTCACCGACATTTTGCGTGACGAATGGGGATTTAAAGGACTTGTCATGAGT
>USCU01000237.1 GCA_900553335.1 uncultured Ruminococcus sp.
GTATAACATAATTAAAACAAAAAATCAAGTATTTTTTTTAAAAACATCAATTTTTTATAAAACTGCCAGTCTTTCGTTTGCAACAGTGATTTTTACGGTAGAATCGGGTACTATTTTATCCGCAATAATATCCCTGGCAATAAGCGTTTCAAGCTCACGCTGGATAAATCTTTTAAGCGGTCTTGCTCCGTAAATCGGATCGTATCCGTTGTCGACAATAAACGCTTTTGCTTCATCTGTAACTTCAATTTTAATATGCTGTTCTTCAAGTCTTAAAGCGAGCTTTTTAACCATAAGGTCAACAACGCCGCCGATTTCATCCTTTGTAAGCGGTTTGTAGTAAACGATTTCGTCAAGACGGTTTAAAAACTCAGGTCTGAAGCTTTGCTTCAAAAGTGCATCGACCTGTGCTTTTGCACTATCGCTTATCTCACCGTCCGAGCCGATTCCGTCCAAAATGACAGGCGAGCCTAGGTTTGACGTAAGGATAATTATAGTGTTTTTAAAGTCAACCGTTCTGCCCTGCGAATCGGTAATTCTTCCGTCGTCAAGTACCTGAAGAAGAATGTTGAATACATCTGGGTGCGCTTTTTCTACCTCATCAAAAAGTACAACCGAGTACGGTCTGCGTCGAACAGCTTCTGTTAGCTGACCGCCTTCGTCATATCCTACATATCCCGGAGGCGCACCGATAAGACGGGATACCGAGTACTTTTCCATGTACTCCGACATATCAATTCTTATGATGTTATTTTCATCGTCAAAAAGCGACTGTGCAAGAGCTTTTGCAAGCTCTGTTTTTCCAACGCCCGTAGGACCTAAGAATAAAAATGAACCTATCGGACGGTTGGGATCTGATATTCCTGCCCTTGAGCGAAGTATAGCCTCGCTTACCTTTTTAACAGCTTCGTTTTGTCCGATTACACGACCGTGTAAAATATCCTCCATACTAAGAAGCTTTTCACGTTCACCCTCTAAAAGCTTTGAAACAGGAATACCTGTCCATCTTCCGACGATTCGTGCAATTTCTTCCTCTGTTACTTTATCTCTTAATAGTGTATCGTTTTTCTTCGCGTCATTTGCAATTATCTCTTGTTCCTCAAGCTCTTTTTTCAAGGAGGGGAGAGTGCCGTATTGAAGCTCAGCAGCTTTTGCAAGGTCATATTCACGCTTTGCCTTTTCTATATTGCCGTTTATTTTTTCGATTTCAGCCCTCAAATCCTGAACCTTTTTAATTGCGGATTTTTCGTTTTCCCATTTTGCTTTTAAGGTGTTAAACTGATCTTTGTATTCTGCAAGCTCTTTTTGAATATCTGCAAGATGTTCCTTTGAGAGCTTATCGTCCTCGTGTTTTAATGCTGCCTCCTCAATTTCGTGCTGCATTATTTTTCTTGCTATTTCATCAAGCTCAGTTGGCATTGAATTCATCTCGGTTTTTATAAGCGCGCAAGCTTCGTCAACGAGGTCGATAGCTTTATCTGGCAAAAATCTGTCGGAAATGTATCTGTTAGAAAGAGTTGCCGCAGCTATCAGAGCTGAGTCGGAGATCTTTACTCCGTGAAAAACCTCATACCGCTCTTCGAGTCCTCTCAAAATTGATATCGTATCCTCAACGCTCGGCTCTTCTACAAGCACCGGCTGGAAACGTCTTTCGAGTGCAGCGTCCTTTTCTATATATTCTCTGTATTCATTAAGAGTTGTAGCTCCGATACAATGAAGCTCTCCGCGTGCAAGCATAGGCTTTAGAATGTTGCCTGCATCCATTGCTCCGTCAGTTTTGCCTGCACCAACGATTAAGTGAAGCTCATCAATAAAGAGAATTATTTTGCCTTCGCTCTTTTTTATTTCCGCTAAAACAGCCTTAAGTCTTTCTTCAAACTCTCCTCTGTATTTTGCACCTGCAACGAGCGCACCCATATCAAGCGAGAAGATCTGTCTGTCTTTAAGATTACCCGGAACATCTCCTCTGACTATTCTAAGTGCAAGTCCCTCGGCAATAGCGGTTTTTCCAACTCCCGGTTCGCCGATTAGAACAGGATTGTTTTTGGATTTTCTTGAAAGAATTCTTATGACATTTCTGATTTCGGTATCTCTTCCGATAACAGGATCAAGCTTGTTTTGACGGGCAAGCTCTACCAAATCCTGACCGTATTTTTTCAAAGCGTCATAAGTTCCCTCGGGGTTGTCAGTAGTTACATTTGTATTTCCTCTGACCTCCATAAGAACGGATAGGAACTTGTTTTTGTTGATATTATATTTCTTCAAAATTTTTGCTGTTTCTCCCGATGACTTATCAATAATCGACAGCATAAGATGTTCAACGGAAATATATTCATCGTTCATTTTCTGAGCGTTCTTTTCAGCGTCAATAAGTATTTGCTCAAGCTCTGTTGATATTCCGATCTGAGAAGCGTGGTATCCTGATCCGGAAATTTTCGGAAGTGAATTGATT
>USCU01000238.1 GCA_900553335.1 uncultured Ruminococcus sp.
CATTTATTTTTCTTTAAAAGACGAATTTTCACTTATTCGTTGTGTTGTATTTTCAGGCAATTCAAAAAATATAAAAGCATCATTTTCAGACGGTGTCATGGTTGTTGTTTATGGTGAATTAGACGTATATGAAAAAGACGGCTCATATCAGATAATTGTGCGTGATCTTATTTCTGTCGGCGAAGGAGGATATTCTAAAAAATTAACACAGCTTAAGGACAAGCTTTCAGCTAAAGGATATTTTAATACGGATAATAAAAAGCCTATTTCAAAAACACCCAAAACAATTGGAATCATAGCGTCTGAAACGTCAGCGGCCTTGCAGGATATATTAAATATTATAGGACGGCGTTATCCTATAGTTAAAATTTTTTTATTTCACGCAACTGTTCAAGGCGAAACAGCAGCAAAATCTATAGCTTCTTCTTTAGGACTTGCTGACAGCTACAACCTTGACACTTTGATTATTGCGAGGGGCGGAGGCTCAAACGAGGATTTATCCTGCTTTGATTCCGAAATTGTTGCTGACGCTGTGTTTAACTTAAAAACTCCGTGTATAAGTGCGGTAGGTCACGAAACAGATTTTACTATTTGCGATATGACAGCCGATTACAGAGCGCCTACACCTTCAGCTGCGGCAGAAATCGCCGTTCCTAATATAAGTGAGCTATATAAAAGTATTGACAACAGTCTTAAAAGACTTAGATCAGCTCAAAATATGCAGTTTAGAAAGTTTTCAAATCTTTTGAATTCGCTTTATCAGCAATGCACTTTACTTTCTCCGACAAAGCAATATGAACTGAGCTTGCAAAAATATACTGCGCTTAATAAACGTCTTGATTGCGCTGTAAATAACCGTATGAATAGAAATACAGCTTATTTTTCGTCACTTGCGTCAAAGCTTGAAGCGTTAAGTCCTCTTAATATACTTCTTAGGGGATACTCTATTACATCAAAGAACGGAAAAGCAGTAACAGACTGTAGAGCAGTCGAAAGTAAAGACATAGTTGAGATTACTTTTTCAAACGGAAAGAGAAAGGCTGAAATACTTTAGTCATATTTATCGAAAGAAGAGGTATTAAATGAACTTTGAAAAAAACTTATCTGAACTGGAAAAAATAGTTCAGGCTCTTGAAAACGGAGATCTGAGTTTAGATGATTCTCTTGATTTATATAAAAAAGGCGTGGTTCTGGCAAAGGATTGCAAGAACATACTTGATAGCGCTAAACTTGAGATTGAAAAAATAGACGGCGGTGAGTAATACAAATGAACCCAAAAATTGCAGATTTAACAAACAAAATAAATACTTCTTTAAAATCGTCTGTTTCTGACAAACCTGATTTAATAAAATCTGTTCTTTTGGCAGAGGAGTACTCTTTAACTGCGGGAGGAAAACGCATAAGACCGCTTTTAATGCTTTTGTTTTGCGAAGCTTGCGGTGAAGACTGCAATAGATATATAGATATATCAACTTCAATAGAAATGATCCACTCGTTTTCACTCATCCATGATGATCTTCCGTGTATGGACGATGATGATTTTCGCAGAGGAAAGCCGTCATGTCACAAAAAGTTCGGCGAAGCTACAGCTTTGCTTGCAGGTGATGCGCTGACTTTTTTGGCGTTTGAGCAAATATGCGATGGTGTCAGAAAAAAAGTAATTGACAGTGAAAAGGCAGTTTCGCTTATCAGCGTTCTAACTAAAGCTTCCGGTTCTTTTGGAATGATCGGCGGTCAGATAATTGATATTGAAAGCGAAAACAAAGAGATTTCTTTAGAGGTTTTAAAAGAACTTCAAATAAAAAAAACGGGTGCTCTCATAAGCGCTGCCTGTGAGATGGGATGCGTTTTGGCCGGCAAAAAAGACATGGTCCCTTATGCAAAAGATTATGCATATAACTTAGGACTCGCTTTTCAAATAGTTGACGATATTTTAGACGTAGAAGGAAACTTTGAAACGCTTGGGAAACCGATAGGCAGCGATAAGGAAAACCATAAAACAACATTTGTATCGCTTTACGGATTAAAAAAAGCTAAAGAACTGGCTGAAAGCTATACAGGCCATGCACTTAAATGTTTAAGGCATTTTGAAAACTCCGACATACTGACTGAGCTTACAAAAAAGCTTTTAATCAGACAAAACTAAAATTAAGGAAAATAAAAAATGACTGATTGTGATAATATGCTAGAAAGCCTTGATCTTCCGGGTGATTTAAAAAAACTTAATTTTGAACAATGCGATATTTTGGCGCATCAAATGCGTGAACTGCTTATAAAAACCGTTTCTGCAAACGGAGGACATCTTGCATCTAACCTTGGAACAGTAGAATTGACTATTGCTATCCACCGAGTGTTTGATTCGCCAAACGATAAAATAATATGGGATGTAGGACATCAGGCGTATAACCACAAGCTTTTGACAGGTAGATATCAAAGGTT
>USCU01000239.1 GCA_900553335.1 uncultured Ruminococcus sp.
GATTTATTGCAATATTCACCTTTCCGAATGACAGTGTTTTGTATTTCTTTGAACACATAAGTGCCACTATATCAAGTCCGCCGCCTGAGGCTGTCATGGTAAAGGTTAAGCCTGTGCCGATTCCCGAAACTATAGCTCCTATTATGCAAGATGTAAGCGTATCCTCAATAATAGGCTTTCCCGGAACTACCAAAACTGATAAAAATATTGTTATAGTAACTGCTGTTACAGCTGTTTTAAAAATAAATCGCTTTCCGATATATTTATAGGCAATAAGGAAAATAGGAATATTTATCAAAAAAAACAAAATTCCTGAAACATCAATATTTGCAAACGGCAGTTTTAAAAAGTCAACCAGAAAGGTTCTTATAAGCTGACAAATACCCACAAGTCCTCCTGTGTATAAAGAATGGGGAACAATAAACAAAT
Source organism: uncultured Ruminococcus sp. (assembly GCA_900553335.1). GTDB lineage: Bacteria > Bacillota > Clostridia > Oscillospirales > Ruminococcaceae > UMGS1601. The sequence goes on from USCU01000239.1 coordinate 430, forward strand.
TGACTCCTGCTGAATACAAAAATCCGCCTAGAACAGTAAGCACTACTTTTATAATTTCATTTTTTCTGATCACTTCGTTCATAAAAATCTTTCCTTATTTAAAATACATATAAAGCTGACACTTGATCATTCCGTTATATAACTTTCTTCTTTTGTCAGCCTTTTTGCCGAAAAATTTCTCAAAATCCTCGTGAGGAGAAATGATATAGCAAGGGTTTTCTTTATCCGGACAAAGTTTTTCTCCAAGCACCTTGTATAACCTCTCAGCACTTTTAATATCAAGCAGTCTTTCACCGTAAGGAGGATTGCAGACAGTAATGCAGTTTTTCATCGGCTTATATTTCATAATGTCCTGCTGTTTTATCAAAACCTTAGAGAAAACTCCGGCTTTTTTTGCGTTGGACTGGCTCAAATCTACACACATATCATCAATATCAAAGCCATATGCTTTAAAGCTCCCATTCTTATCGATTGCCGCAATTGCAGCTTGTCTTTCTTCCTCCCAGAATTTTCTATCCATTGAACTCCATTTTTCGCCTGCAAAGCTTCTTCTTATTCCGGGAGCGACATTTAATGCCTTATACGCTGATTCGATCAGAAAAGTTCCCGAACCGCACATAGGATCTACTACGATGCTCCCGCTTCTGATTCTTGCAAAATCAACTATTCCGGCAGCAAGTGTTTCTTTAATTGGTGCGTCATTTGAATTTCTGCGGTATCCTCTTTTATGGAGTCCTGCGCCTGTAGTATCCAAATAAACGGAAACATTATTTTTTAAAATATTAAACTGAATCTGATATATGTCACCGCTTTCGTCAAACCATGAATTTCCATATATATCTCGAAGCCTGTCAACAACAGCTTTTTTTATTATTCTCTGACAATCAGGTATGCTGTGAAGCTCTGAATTAATGCTATGCCCTTTAACGGGAAAAGCGTCTTTTTCACCAACAAACTCTTCAAACGGAATTTTTTTAATTCCCTGATAAAGCTCTTCAAAGTTAGCAGCTTTAAAACTACCCAGCTCTATCAAAACTCTTTCAGCTGTCGAGAGCCATAAATTTGCTCTTGCGACCATTTCAAATCCACCGTCAAAGGAAACCTTTCCATCAGATACGGAAACATTCTCTCCGCCGATTTTTTTTACTTCATAAGAAAGTACGCTTTCAAGACCAAAAAGACACGGACAAGTAATTTTCATAATAAAACCTCATAATGGCTATCCGAATATATCAGATAGCCATTTTCTATATTAATAATGATTTCCGGAACAGGTTTCAGGAATATTTGAATCTTTATAATATCCCGTATCTGTATCATAGCATCTGCTTCCGGCAATAAGTCCTGTTGACTTACAGTATTTAAGCTCTTTAACTGTATCTGGCATTGCGAACTCCTTAGCAGTACCGGCATCTGCAATATTTCCGAAAATGTTTTTCCATATTGCTCCTATATTTTTATACTGATTTCTGTCGATCTCGCTTAATAGCTCGTATCCAATCCATACACCGCTTACATATTCAGGCGTACAGCTAACAAAAGTAAGATTCTGCCACTTATCAGATGTACCGGTTTTTCCTACCAAATCCACATTCTGAAGCTTGGCGTATCGTCCCGTACCTTCTGAATTCGTTATAACCGTCTGAAGCATACGATTCATTACATATCCCGTTGACGAATCAATTGCCTGTTCTGAAACATACTGGTTATCATAAATTACATTTCCGAGCTTGTCAACAATTTTTGATACAAACGATGGCTTATACCATTTTCCTTGATTTCCGAAGACCTGATATGCGCCTACAAGCTCGTCAAGATAAACGCCATATGTGAATTCTCCTACAGTCATAGGCGAATAAGCATCGTCAGTCTTTCCGTTCTCATTTGCTACAAGGCTTGTCAGATGCATTGTATCCTGCAAAAAGTTAAAGCAGTATGTTGGAGTAAGCTTTTTAACAAGCTGAGCAGGAGCAGTATTCAAGGACTTATAAAGCATTTGATATGTG
>USCU01000240.1 GCA_900553335.1 uncultured Ruminococcus sp.
CTATTATTTCACTCATTATTCTTCCTCCGTTATGTCTGTTTCGTCATTTGTATCCGTTTCGTCCAAAATAAGACTTTTGTCTTTTTCAACTTCAGATTCCTTTTTTGATTCATTCTCTTCATGCAAATCCCTTGCTTTTTCAATGATAAGCCTCTCGACTCCGTTCAGGTAATCTGTTTCTTTATTTCTATCGCCGAACTTATCGTTGTACTCCTTGGTAATTTCGGTTATACCTTCTCCTGTTTCTTTAGCGGCTATCAGCTTCCTTTTAAGCTCTTTTTTCTCTTTCTTGACAATTACCTTTGCATTATATCCTGCAAGAGCAATTACCGACTCGGTTCTGTCAACATAAAGTTTTGTTTCATTTCGCTTTGCCAAGCTCCTGAAAATAACTATTAAAATTATCGCCGCAAGCACACACGTTCCTGCAACAAGCTGAGAAACCCTTATGTTAAAGAGATACAGACTATCCGTTCTGAGTCCCTCTATAAAGAATCTTCCCAAACCATACCATCCAATATATATGAGAAACATCTCTCCGTCAAATTTTCTCTTTTTGAAAAGAAAATGGATAAGCAGAAAACCTATAAGACACCAAATCGACTCATATAAAAAGCAAGGATGAACAGGAAGCGCTGCATCAACTGATCCGTCCGTAAAATGTTTGGCAATATAGCTTTTGGTTGCGTTTGAAATCATTCCCCAAGGAAGATCAGTGTTGTCGCCGAAAGCCTCCTGATTAAAGAAATTACCCCATCTTCCTATGCACTGCCCTATCAAAAAGCATGGAGCGGTAAGATCCAAAAGAGTCGGCAAATTGCACTTTCGCAGTTTAGCGACTATTCCGCCGACTAAAATTGCACCTATTATTCCTCCGTAAATAGCAAGTCCTCCGTCACGAACGCTGAATATCTCTGCCCATTGAATTTTACCGCCAATAATATAATTATCGAGGCTGAATATTACATAATAAAGCCTTGCACCTATAATTGCTCCGATAAGACCGCCTATTACAGCATCCGTAACCCGATCAGGGTTAAGCCCTATTTTACGAGCCTTTTTAAAACCGTATATCATTGCCAGCAAAATGCCTACGGCAATTAAAAAACCATACCAGTAGATACTGAAATCTGTTCCGGGGATTTTAAAAAGTACGTTGTTTACTTTAATGCCTGACTTAAAAATATTGTCACCGCTTCCGAAGTTAGGAAAGCTTACTTTCCATTCAGAAAGCGTCTGAATAATCTGCGTCATTTCAAAAACCGTCCTTTCGGTATATATTATGTCTACTTTGATTTAACAACTGAAATTACTGAGCAATCAATATTCAGCAATTTGTCAAGATCTCTCTTCAAATCATCTAAAGTTACATCAGCCAAGGTTTCGATAGGAGCATACGCCGATAAATCTCCCATAATATACGAGGCAAGCATTGTATTTGCACAGGATTCAACATTTTCAAAATTCTTTATCATTGAGCCGTACATACTGTTTTTAATTATCTTAAACTTTTCTTCATCAAAGCCAACACTCATATATCTCTTAATTTCATCGTATATCCTTCTCTGCACTTCTAAAGGATCTTTTGACTCTCCGCCAACAAGATTTGTAAAAAATCCATCTCCGAAAAATACCTCAGATGAAAACTGAGAATTTATAAGTCCCTCGTCAAACAACTCTTTATATAACGGAGATCCGCTTCCCATAATAAGCTGAAGCAATATTGCTGATTCAAGCTCCGTTTTTACTATGTCCTCTCCCTTACAAGCAGGCACTTTAAATCCTATATTAAACAGCGGAAGCCCAACCGGCATAATCTGCTCGGTGTATTTTTCATCAACCTCCATAGGCTCAACCGGAAAGTCCGTTTCAAGACCTATATCTTCGCTCGGAATCAAAAGCTCATCACATATTGACATAACCTCATCGGCATTGCAGTTTCCTGCTATAACCAAGACCATATTGTGAAGATTGTAAAACGTTCTGTAGCATCTGTATAAAAGCTCAGCGTCAATTTTAGCAATTGACTCCACCGTTCCGGCTATATCAATTCTTACAGGATGCTTTTTGTAAAGACATCTTAAAAGGTTAAACAAAACCTGACGCTGCGGTGAATCCTCACACATTTTAATTTCCTGCCCGATAATTCCCTGCTCCTTATCGACAGTAGCCTGAGTAAAATAAGGCTTCTGCACAAAATCAAGCAGAATTCTGAGCGAGTCGGCATAGTTTTCCGAGCAATCAAAAAGATAAGCAGTATGATCAAACGTAGTATATGCGTTTGCGCTCGCTCCCGTTTTTGCGTAAAGCTCAAAAACATCACAGTCCTCATTTTCAAAAAGCTTATGCTCCAGAAAATGAGCTATTCCGTCAGGCACTTCAGCAAAATCCTCGTCATTCTTAGTTTTAAATCGAGTGTTTAT
>USCU01000241.1 GCA_900553335.1 uncultured Ruminococcus sp.
ACACAGAGTAGATCGTCGGCAGCGTCAGATGTGTATAAGAGACAGCTACAGGACGCTGTTCAACAATTACTGTATCTCCGTCGAGAATTGCAGCATTTATCATACTTTCTCCTCTGACCTTCAGTGCAAAAAGCGGATTGTCATAATTTTTTGAGGTTTTAAAGCTTATGAAATCAGTTATGTTTTCGATTGCAGTTATTGGTACGCCTGCTGTGACCGTTCCGATAACAGGAATTCTCATTCCGCCCTTTCCCGTAAGCTTTATAGCTCGGTTTTGGTTTTCCGATTTTTCAAGAAGACCTGCTTCGATAAGCGAGTTTATACAGCGAAATCCTGTAGATGTTGACTTAAACCCCAGAGCGGAGCATATTTCACGAACGGTAGGAGCATAACCCTCTTCGATTCTCTGTTTTACATATTCAAAAACCTGTCTGTCCTTTTCGCTTAGAGCTTTACCCATTATAGATCTCCTTTAATTTCTTTGCAAGCATTTTTGCAAGCTTATAAACATCTCCGCAGCCGCATGTTATAACCAAATCGCCGGGACGTGCATTTTCAGTTATATATTCGGCAATTTCAGCAAAGTTTTCATTTTTGCGCTCAGCCGTCTGTCTGTCCTGAATGTCGTTGTCGCAGTCAAAACAGATGCTTCCCGGAATGATACCTGCCAAATCTCTTGAGTAGATTCCGATAGTATTTTTCTCACGGCTTCCCATAATGTCTGTAATAACAGCAATATCTGCGATAGAAAGCGCATCTTTGAAATCTTCAAGCAGAATTTTCGTTCTTGAGTAGGTAAGAGGCTGGAATACCGCCCATATTCTCTTAAAATCAAGCGCTTTTGCAGCCTTTAAAGTAACGCTTAGCTCCGCAGGGTGATGTGCATAATCGTCAACGATCGTTATACCGTTGATTTCGTCAATTTTTTGAAATCTTCTTATAGCTCCGGTGAAGTTATAAAGTCCCTTTGCGATGTCATCGTATTCTATCCCCTCGTACCTTGCAGAGGCGATCGCAGCAAGGGCATTTAAAACGTTGTGATCTCCGGGAACAAAAATCGTCATTTCGCTTTGCTTTTCGCCTTTGTAATATACGTCAAAGTCAGTTCTGAGTCCCGACCTTGCTGTAATTTTTGCACAATAGTCGTTGTCTGCTGAAAATCCGAAAGAGATTTTTTCTTTATTATCAGCTTTTTTGACTACATCGACTGTATTTTCATCGTCACCGTTATAGATGATAGCTTTTGTAGCGTTGTTTGCAAACTTTATAAAAGACTTCTTTATATTGTCAAGTGTTTTAAAGTATTCAAGATGATCCTCGTCAACGTTTAAAATTACGGCAATGTCAGGATAAAGCCTTAAAAATGTATCTACAAACTCACATGCTTCGCAGACCATTATATCACTTTTCCCGGCTCTTCCCGAACCACCGATTGCAGGAAGTTTTCCCCCGATAACACAAGTAAGATCAACATTTGAATCAACAAAAATCTGCGTCAGCATTGAGGAAGCTGTAGTTTTTCCGTGGGTGCCGCTTATGCAAACGGCACTGTTATAACAGCCTGTAATATATCCTAAAAGTTCGCTTCGTTCAATTACTTGGGCTTCACTTTCATTTGCAGCTATCAATTCGGGATTGTCTTTCATGATTGCTGCTGAGTAAACTATAAGGTCAGCACCTTCGATGTTTTCAGCCCTTTGGCCCATAAATACGGTTATTCCCATTTTTCTTACGGCTTCAAGTGTTTCAGTTTCGTTGTTGTCTGAGCCGGTAAGATAATAACCCTTTGAGTGCAGTATCTGTGCAAGCGGATACATTCCCGAGCCGCCGATTCCTATAAAATGTATATGTTTTTTATTGTTTAAAAGATCGTCTTTCAAGGTAAAATTCCTTTCCCCAGTGTAAACTATTGTTCTTGTTATATTATATTATATCACGGTTTACAGAAAAAATAAACCCTTTTGCAGTATATTTTTTGCAGGTCAGGCAAGAATAACATTGAAAATGCTGCTTGTTAATGACAGGCTCAAAAAAGGAGAGGGAAAAATGACAATAACTGATATTAAGGTAAGAAAGCTTATTCCGACAGGAAGGCTTAAGGGAGTAATAAGCGTAACGTTTGATGGTGCGTTTGCCGTTCACGATATCAAGATCGTTCAGGGTGACAACCGTCTTTTCGTTGCTATGCCGAGCAGAAGGGATACAAGCGGAGTTTTTAGGGATATTGTTCACCCGATATCAAGCGATGTAAGAAAGGATATTGAAGACAAGATACTAAAAGCCTACGAAGAAGAATGTGAGAAAAGAGAGAATACTCTCGACAGCTAGAGTTTAAAGTGTGTTAAAAGAAAGCCGCCGTTTGACATTGCACTGCCCCAAATTGTGCGGACAGTACAAAAACCACCCCTATGGTGTAAAT
>USCU01000242.1 GCA_900553335.1 uncultured Ruminococcus sp.
GTACTCGGCTATATGCCCCAACAGCAGGGCTTGTATGATGATTTCACCCTCAACCGCTTTTTGTGGTATATGGCGGCTTTAAAGGGCTTAAAAAAGAAAGAAGCCAAGGAAAAGATCACTCAGCTTCTTGAAACGGTTAATCTGACAGATGCCGCACATAAAAAGTTAGGCTCGTTTTCGGGCGGTATGAAGCAGAGAGCCTTGATTGCTCAAGCGCTTCTGAACAATCCCGAAATCCTGATTTTGGACGAACCCACGGCAGGACTTGACCCGAAGGAGAGAATACGCATACGCAACTTCATCAGCGAGATTGCCGAGGATAAAATTGTCCTAATCTCCACCCATGTTGTGTCGGATATTGAGTTTATCGCAAAGGAGATTATTTTGCTTAAAAAAGGTCAGCTCATCTCCCACGATTCCCCGAATAAGTTGACAAAGGAGCTTGAAAATAAAGTCTTTGAGGTCGAAATTCAAAGGGAAGATTTAAAATATTTTCAAGACAATTACCGTGTTTCAAATCTCTGTCACAACGACAACAGCATAATAGTCCGCATCGTGACCGATAACCCGCCGACAGACTGCCAATACACAACCGCAAAACCAACTCTTGAAGATTTGTACCTCTATATTTTTGAACAAGGAATGTGATATTAAAATTATTGCCGACAAGTAATGGCGTTCTATGCTAATACTTGTCGGTATTTTTATGCCCCTTTTACATGAAATTGTAAGGATAAAGCGGAATACAGATATAAAATAATCAGTTAACGCATAAAATAGCAATATATAATATTGTGTTAAAATTATGCGAAAAGGGGGGTGACAGCTTTATGGAGCAATATATGCCGATAGTGTGGATAGGCTTTGCAATATTTATGTTGCTTTGCGAAGGCTTTACAACGCAGCTTGTATCAATATGGTTCGTTCTCGGCTCGGTTTGTGCCGCAATAACAACTATATTCACAAGTGACATCACAATCCAGTCGGCGGTGTTCCTTGTTGTGTCACTTGTTTCGCTTATCGTGACACGACCGCTTGTAAAACGTTTTAAAAAGCGTAATAAAACAACGGGAACAAACGCAGACCGCCACATCGGTCAAGTCGGGTTTATGCTCACAGATTTAACCGATATCGACGAAACAGCACAGGCAAAAATTGGTGTGGAAACTTGGACAGTAAAGTCCGACAAAGCACCGCTTTTAAAAGGAACAAAAGTTAAGGTTCTTGCAATCGAGGGCGTAAAGCTCATAGTAGAACCCGTAACAGAATGAGAGGTAAATAATGTTAGGACTTATTATTTTAGGTATCATCCTTTTAATCCTGCTTATAGTAATCGTAAGCAATGTCAAGGTAGTACCGCAGGCACACGCATATGTAATTGAAAGACTCGGAACATATCATGTAACATGGTCAACAGGACTTCATGTAAAAATTCCGTTTATCGACAAAATTTCAAAGAAAGTTTCATTAAAAGAGCAGGTAATCGACTTCCCTCCACAGCATGGAGTGAATAAAACGATACCTTCTTATAAATCTTGAAAACAAAGGAAATATCGCAAAATTAGAAATAATCAATAACAATTACTTATTTAATATTTTTAACATCTGAGCCATAGGGCTCTTTTTTTATGCCTAAAATTCTTGTAAACTCATTTTTCGTGTTGCAAGAATGGGTGACAAAAACGGTGGACTTAGCAAGCTTCATGATCAACCAAGCTCCTTAATATTTCCGACCTTCAGATCATCTATATCACGAATGTCGGCGCAGGACAGTGGATTCTCAAGGTCGGCAGTTCTCTTGTGCCGCTTGTCAACAAGTTCCCCTGCAATACCGAGCTTTACAAGCTGATGACGACCAAGTTCGGGGAGGTATAAAATGCCGAAATTGCGGTGTTCATGTCGTATCGTGAGAGGTTAGAAAAAATAATCGTGTTGATTAGCGCGGGAAATCAATGGAATTTCATTGATTTTTACACGAATATCTGCTATACTATGGTCAGTACCTTTAAGGAGGACTGCTTATGTATAGAAAGATTATGGGCTTCTTGGAAGCGTGGAAAGATAGCGTTCACCGCAAGCCCCTTATTTTGCAGGGTGCAAGACAGGTTGGAAAAACCTATTCCATTTTGGAGTTTGGACGCACCCACTACGAAAATGTGGCATACTTCAACTTTGAAACCAATCCAAAGCTGAACGAAACCTTTGAGGAAAACATCAGCCCCGATTATCTCATACCTATTTTATCTCATATCGCAGGTCAGACCATTGTAACGGAAAAAACTCTGATAGTCTTTGACGAGGTGCAGCTCTGCGAAAGGGCGTTGACTTCGCTCAAATACTTTTGCGAGAACGCTCCGGATTATCACATCATCGTCGCAGGTAGCTTGCTCGGTGTTGCGGTCAACAGAGCAAAATTCTC
>USCU01000243.1 GCA_900553335.1 uncultured Ruminococcus sp.
TAATTATATCACAGTTCTCATGAAAAAAGTCGTCGTCTTTTTGGGAAGAAAATCTGAGAAAAATACTTTTTTCGGTTATTCCGTCACGAATTTTTACTCTCTCAAAACGCTTTTTTTCATCACTTAAAACTCCGATAATTATACCGCAGCGTTTATCCAGTCCGCTTTGAAATAACGTCGGTGCGTCAAGAATTACAAAGTTTTTATTGCAGGTATTTAAAATTTCCTCAATCTCTTTTGTTATGTATTTAAAAATTATTGAGTTTTGCAGTCTAAGTTTTTTCTCATCGGAGAATATTATATCAGCCATTTTATGACGGTCAAGATGCAGTCTTTCATCAAAACAGTCCGGAAAAAACTTGTTTAGTTCTTTATTGCATTTGCTGTTATCCGAAGTTACCTTACGGGCAAGCTCATCACAATCTATTACATATGCTCCGCAGTTTTTTAAAATGCCGGAAACTGTACTCTTTCCTGCTCCGCTTTGTCCTGTAAGTCCTACTATAAAAGGCACTTTATTCACCAACCTCTACAACATCAAAGGATGCCGCTCTTAAAATTCTGTTATAAACGGCAAGACCTACACCGTCAGAACTCGGAACTCTTGCGAAAACAGTTTTTGCATGAAGCTCATCTAACTTTCTTAAAACAGAAAAAAGATTTTTCGCCTGATCAACTGAAGATTTTCCGTAAAAAACAGCATTAATATTTTCAGGAATTCTATCTTTATCACCGTCAAAGCACATTAGATAAGTGCCGTCAGACACATTTTTCTCAGCAAATTCTAAAAACTTATCAATAGAACCGTTTATCAAAATAACTCTTGCTTTTGGAGAATAATGCTTATATTTCATTCCAGGCGAAGCTGCTTTTTTTGTTATATCAACTTCAGATAAAATACCTTCGTCTAAAATTACCTTGTCTGCCACTTCTAATAGATCGTCTTTGGTTACTGCACCCGGGCGAAGGATTCTAACACTTTCCTTTTCAAAAGAAATAACTGTAGACTCAACTCCTACCGCACATTCTCCCCCATCTAAAACAGCAGGAATTTTTCCGCACATATCTTCATAAACATGACGAGCACATGTAGGACTCGGCTTTCCCGAAATATTTGCAGACGGTGCAGCAATCGGTACACCGCAGGCCTTGATAAAGCTTTTTGCGACTTTATTTGCAGGCATTCTTATGCCGACTGTGTCAAGTCCTCCGCTTGTAATAAGCGGAACTTTGTCAGACTTCGGCAAAACCATTGTAAGCGGTCCTCCCCAAAATCTATCCGCAAGCTTTTTGGCTGTATCGGGAACATAGCTTGCAAGCTCATAAAGCATATTGATATCTGCAATATGAACGATAAGCGGATTATCGGCCGGTCTGCCTTTTGCGGCAAAAACCTTTTCCACGGCACAATGATCATAGGCATTTGCCGCTAATCCGTAAACCGTTTCTGTTGGCATTCCTACTATTTCACCTTTATTTATCAGTGAAGCGCAATATTCTATATTTTCAGACGATGAGGACAATACTTTTGTATTAAACATTTGCCCCTCTCCTTTAATCGTTTTGCATCGAAAGCTTTGCAGCCTGATCAGCTGTTGCAAGGGCATCTATTACCTCGTCTAAATTGCCGTTTAAAAACTGCTCTAATCTATAAATTGTAAGGCCGATTCTGTGATCGCTTATTCTTCCCTCAGGAAAGTTATATGTCCTTATTCTCTCTGAACGGTCGCCGGTTCCGACCTGTGAACGGCGCTGCGCCGCAATCTCATTCTCTTGCGCTCTAAGCTGCTCCTCGTATAATCTTGAGCGAAGAATCTTCATAGCCCGTTCTTTGTTTTTAAACTGACTTCTTTCATCCTGACATTCCACCACAAGACCTGTAGGAAGATACGTTATTCTTACAGCTGACTCAGTTTTGTTTATGTGCTGCCCGCCTGCACCGCTCGCTCTGAAAACATCAATTTTAAGGTCGGTAGCTTCGTTAATCTCAAACTCTACCTCCTCAGCCTCCGGTAAAACAGCAACAGTAACTGTTGAGGTATGAACTCTTCCTTGCGACTCGGTTTCAGGAACACGCTGAACTCTGTGAACTCCGCTTTCATATTTAAATCTAGAATATGCGCCATCTCCCTCAACACTGAAAGAGATTTCTTTATATCCGCCAAGCTCCGTTTCGTTGGCGTTCATAACTTCATGCTTCCAACCCTTTGAATCTGCATACATTGTATACATTCTGTAAAGTGAATTCGCAAAAAGCGACGCTTCATCTCCGCCTGCGCCTCCTCGTATCTCAATAATGACGTTCTTTTCGTCATTAGGATCTTTAGGCAATAGCATTATTTTAAGTTCTTCTTCGCAGCTTGCAATTTCTTCCTTTGACTCTTCAAGCTCTGTCTCTTATACAC
>USCU01000244.1 GCA_900553335.1 uncultured Ruminococcus sp.
AATGTCGCTCGAAACCTTCTTTATTGTTTTGTGCATTAACGATTCGAGGTCTTTAGAATAGTTTTCGTCATCTGAAATCATATCCTGAAGCGCCCAAACTCTGTCCAAAAACTTTTTACAGCCCTTAATGGAGGATTCCTGCCAAGGAGCAGCTTTTTCATAATCTCCCATAAACAAAACATAAAGTCTTAAAACGTCTGCGCCGTATTCTGCGACAACATCATTAGGATCAACTACATTTCCTCTGGATTTGCTCATTTTCTCTCCGTCAGATCCTAAAATAAGTCCCTGAGCAGTTCTCTTTTTATACGGTTCTGAGGTTGGAACAAAACCTAAGTCATATAAGAACTTATGCCAAAAGCGCGAGTAAATCATATGCCTTGTAACGTGTTCCATTCCACCGTTGTACCAGTCAACCGGCATCCAGTATTTAAGAGCCTCTTCTGAAGAAAACTCATTATCATTGTGAGGATCGCAGTATCTTAAAAAGTACCACGAAGATCCCGCCCATTGAGGCATAGTATCTGTTTCACGCTTAGCCTCATGACCGCACTTGGGACATTTGCATTTTACAAAATCATCAATTTTGGCAAGCGGACTTTCTCCGTCAGTTCCCGGCTTAAAGTCCTGAATATCAGGAAGTTTCAGCGGAAGCTCATCGTAAGGCACAGCAACCATTCCGCAGTGAGGACAATGAACAATAGGGATAGGCTCACCCCAGTATCTTTGACGATTGAAGGCCCAGTCTTTCATTTTATACTGAACTCCCTTTTCGCCGCAGTTCAAAGCTTGAAGAATATCAAGCATTTTTGCGATAGCATCCTTTTTATTGGTGATTCCGTTAAGCTCACCTGAATTCACCATTTCACCATCGCCTGTATATGCTTCTTTTGAAATATCCCCGCCCTTAATAACTTCAATGATGTCAATTCCGAACTTCTTTGCAAAATCATAATCTCTTGTATCGTGCGCAGGAACAGCCATTATAGCTCCGGTTCCGTAACCCATCATTACATAGTCGGATATATATATCGGGATCTCTTTTCCTGTGATAGGATTTATTCCGGTAAGTCCTTCAATTTTAACTCCTGTTTTGTCTTTTACAAGCTGTGTTCTCTCAAATTCACTCTTCTTTGCACATTCAGCTTTATATTCATCAAGTGCGCTTATATTTGAGATACTATCCCTGTACTTTTGGATAATAGGATGTTCAGGGGCGATAACCATAAACGTTACGCCGTAAAGAGTATCGGGGCGTGTTGTATAAATTCTGAGCTTTTCGTCCTGCTCTTTAATTTTAAAATCAACAAAAGCGCCTGTGGATTTACCTATCCAGTTTTCCTGCTGAAGCTTGATATTAGGAAGATAATCTACCTCCTCAAGACCTTTGAGCAGTTTATCAGCATATTCTGTAATTCTTAAATACCATACCTCTTTTGTCTTTTGAATTATGTCGCTGTGACAAATGTCGCACTTTCCTCCCTGAGAATCTTCATTAGAAAGAACAACCTTACAGCTTGGACAATAGTTGACTAAAGTCTTATCTCTGAAAACAAGACCGTTTTCGAACATTTTAAGGAATATCCACTGAGTCCATTTATAATATCCTTCTTCGGTCGTATCTATTACTCTTGACCAATCAAATGAAAAACCTACGCTTTTCAACTGATTGGTGAATTTAACGATGTTTTCATCAGTAATCTGCCTTGGGTGAACTCCAAATTTAATTGCCGAGTTCTCAGTAGGCAATCCGTATGCGTCAAAGCCTATCGGGAAAAGCACGTTATATCCTTGCATTCTTCTTTTACGGCTTACAACCTCAAGCCCTGAATACGCCTTTATGTGACCGACGTGCATTCCGTGTCCAGACGGATACGGAAACTCAACCAAACCATAAAACTTAGGTTTGGTATAATCATCGCTTGCTTCAAAGGTTTTATTCTCTTCCCATATACTTTGCCATTTCTTTTCAACTTCGCTAAAGTTGTACTTCATATAAAAATCAGTCCTTTCAAGTATGTCTACAGTAAAGCTTCAACGTCGATCTCTTCACCGTCATTCCAAAGACGTTCAAGATTGTAAAAATCTCTTGTTTCTTTATAAAAAACGTGAACTACTATATCTCCGTAGTCTAAAATTATCCAGTTAGCACCCTGATATCCTTCCGTTCTCAGCGGAAAAACTCCCGCTTCCTTCATTTTAAATTCGATCTCATCGGCAATAGCTTTAGTTTGGGTTGACGAGCTGCCGTTAGCAATTACAAAGTAGTCGGAAATTATAGTCAAATCGGCAATTTTTATTATTTTAATATCGTCAGCTCTTTTTGAATCGGCGGCTTTAGCTATTAGCTTTAACTACTGTCTCTTATACACATCTGACGCTGCC
>USCU01000245.1 GCA_900553335.1 uncultured Ruminococcus sp.
CACAAGGGTGCTTTTTTGTCAAATTATGTCGAAGAAATTATCCATTATTAATTGTCAATTGACTTTATTTTAGCTACCAGATAAAGTGAGCCGAGTATCACGGCATTTTTGTATTTACCTGACAATGCTTTTTGGTATTCCTTCTCTACGCTCTCTCCTACCTGAGCTGTTGCACCTAAAGATGCAATTATTTCTTTAAGCTCCTTTGCTGAATATGCACTTGGATTAAAGTCTGAAACTGTGACAAACTTTTTGCAGATAGGAATAAGCGGTAAAATTGCATTTTCAGCATTCTTATCCCTAAGCATTCCAATAATCGCTGTAGGTTCATGCACATTTTTTAAGACCTTAGCCAGCGCTTTTATTCCGCCGTCATTGTGACATCCGTCCAAAATAACAAACGGAGAGGAAGAAAGAATCTCACATCTCCCTATAACCCTTGCAGATTTTATTCCGTCATATATATTTTGGTCAGTTATCGGATAGTATTTTTTTAATATTTCCGCCCCCTCAATAACGTTTAAAGCGTTTGTTATCTGGTGCTCGCCCGACATAGATATGGCGTAGTTTTTTCCGTTGTATAAAAACTCTCCGCCGAAAGTCATGTCATCATCGGCAAAAAGCATAGTTCTTTTTGGAATAATCAAAGGCGAGTCTTGCTTTTCTGAAACACTTTTTATTACACGAACAACTTCATCTGCATTGTCATATGCCAAAACGCACGGAGTTTTTCTTTTAATAATTCCTGCTTTTTGCAAAGCTATTTTTTCAAGAGTATCTCCTAAAACTTTCATATGATCGTGACTTATAGATGTTATAACGCTAAGGACAGGATTTGTTATTATGTTTGTACTGTCAAGCGCTCCGCCAAGCCCCGCCTCAAGCACAATTGCTTCTGCCCCGACCGATTTATAGTATAGAAACGCTGTAGCCATCGTTATTTCAAACTGAGAATAATCGTTGCCTTTTACAGCAGATTTTAACTTTGGCAGCATGTCTTCAAGGGTATCCCTTGATATGTTTTCACCCATAAAGCGAATACGATCAGTAAAATCAATTATATAAGGCGATGTAAAAATACCCGCCTTAACTCCGGCTTTAAGCAAAATCTCATAAAACATTTGTGCTGTCGAACCCTTGCCGTTAGTCCCTGCTATGTGTATGAACCGAAGTTTTTTTTCAGGATTTCCGAGAGCATTTAAAAGCCCCTTTATTCTTGATAAGTCACTGACAGGCTTTCCGCCTTTTGTGAATGAACTTAAAAAATCAAAATAAGACATAACAGCACCTCTGAAAATTAATACACTAAAATTCTAGCACATAAATATTGCATTGTAAAGCACTTTTGTTCACAGGGTATTCACAATTATAGTTTATACTATATCTATTGATTTTTAGTTTAGAGGGTAATGAAACTATGAGTGAAAAGAAGGATCTTCTTAACGAAGATGATTTAGAATATGAGCTTGAAAGAATTGAAAGGCTTAAGTCAGCTTTAGAAACCGAAGAAAAGAAAAAAGCTGAGGAACAAATCAACCGTAAGGAATATGAAAAGCGCTTGCAGCAGGAACGTCTTGAGCTTATCAAGCTAAAGAACGGGGATATAACCGACAGCGAAATCATAAAAGAAGAACACGAGAAACAACCCCCTCTTCACGGAGTGGAGCGAATAAAAAATTTCTGGTGGCACAACAAAATAATAATTATATTAGCTTTGTTTTTTATTATAGTTTTCAGTTACATTACATACGATACCATTTCCCGTACAAAGCCTGATATGAGAATCATCTTGACCTGCAACAACGGTCTTATAAACCGAACTGAAGAGCTTGAGGATATGTTTGAAGAATACTGTGAGGACTTAAACGGTGACGGAGAGGTTTACGTTCAGGTTATCGAAGCGCCGATAACCTCAAACACAACCGACTATACCACAACAGGAAAATATCAATCAGTAATACAGGCGAATCTTCAAACAGCAGAGGTCATCTTCTTTGTGTCCGATGAAGCGATCTTATCTGATGAGTCAGGAGTTTCGGAGGCTTTTGCAGATTTAAGAGAGTATTATCCCGATTCGGAACTTGTTAGCGAAAACGGACTTCAGCTAAAGGGCGAATACGTTCAGAAGAAGCTTAAATGGGAAAGCAACTTCCCCGATGATATGTTTATCGTTATGAGAGAACCTGTAAAGACTATGAAGGACAGCAAGGAAGAAATGCAGGAAAACTTTGATAACGCAAAAAAAATAATGGATCATCTTGTTGACGACTTTACCACCCATTACAAGGAGGAAGCAAATCAATGAAAAAGAGTATATTCTGTCTCTTATACACATCTCCGAGCCCACGAGACAAGAGGCAATCTCGT
>USCU01000246.1 GCA_900553335.1 uncultured Ruminococcus sp.
ACGAAATTTCGAAAGCACTGTTTCCGAAATAATCGGACTTAAAGTAAGTACCGATGTAAGTAGCGTTTCCGGTATACGGTCCGCCGTTCGTAATCAGCGCAGTATCATCCGCACTAGCTCCAAGTGCTGTAAGGCTTGTTACTGCGAGAGATACAGCAGCCACAACGCTAATTAATTTTTTAGTTAATTTCATATTTTTCCTCCTTCGTTATTTTTCAATTCGTACTTATAACTACTTATTGAGAATGAGATAAGCAATCTAATATCTAACATAGCTATACATCATCCTCGCACAATTATATTTTCATTTTAAATTATTTCAACGTCATTTTCAACACAAATAATAACAAATTTTTCGACACTTCTCGACAAATGAGCCGGTAAATAACAAAAGCCTACCCCTTATCGTAATGATAAGAAATAGACTTTTAAACTTTGTATCACTTAATATAACTCAAACTCACCCGGTCTCTACCGCTTACATAACCCAAGCTGCCTGATGTTTTGGTAAACGCAAGCTTCTTACCTTTCTTAAATGTGCCTAAACTTTATATGAAGTCCCCGCGCCCGATCGATAATTCAACGCCGCTGTTGTTGTGCCTGTTGCATTAACGTACAGCGTTGTTAGCGTGACAGAAAATGACACTTCATAGGAATAAAGTGTCGTGGGGAGAAGGATTAATATTGTTATGTGCAAACGAGAAATAGAAAAACATATGATATTTGGTATCAAATATTAAATTTATAACTATTTCCATAACTAAATCTAACAGATTCATGCAATAAAAGCTCCCATAGTGTCGAGAATTCTATGTTATTTTATGTTTTGTATTATTGTATTGCAAGAAAAAGTATGATAAAATTATCAGACAGGAGAGTTTAGTTTTTTAATGCAAATATCAAAAAAGGAGGTGTAATCTGTGTGCTTTAACAGAAATAGAAGCCCGCTGTATCCAAACGGTAAAAACAATCCAGCACTACTGGTACTAGTGCTACTTACAGTAATTATCGTTTGTAATGTGATACAAGGGACTCCCATGAATTTAGACGATATAGTTGTCACTCTTTGGATTGCTGCCTTTGAGTATCTGAATAACAACTAATAACGTCCTTAAAGTGATGCCGTCACAATAAGTGGCGGCGTCATTTTTTATTGTATATACATTTCTGTAAATATACATTCTTTATTAAAATATCATAACTACTGTTTTTTTTTAACAATCAATTAGAGCGTGTTTAACAAAAAATACACTCTAATAGATATTACCAATATAATAAAATAGATAACATATTGTCCATATGTCATGTCGTTTTACTCATCTCATAATTCATATGCTTCCCCACATACCTATAGCACCTCTTTTTAACGCTGTCCTGTGTATTATTTTGGCCTATCCGATCGGCTATACTGTTCCACTTAAGACATTCTATGAACCTGAGTAGTTCTAGTCTGACTGTCGGTAAAGCTTGCTGCTTGTCCGTTCGGCGTTATATATTCTTTCAACTGTCTGATTGCTTCTTCTCTTGTCATTTTTACCTACTATGTATCCTTTTCAATTTCAATCTGTTTTTTCTGCTGTACACTAACTAACGGTTCTAGGGGCTTGTCCTCAATCGTGATTTCAAAATAATCAACCCAACGTATCAGCACTTGCAGACAGATTATCCACGTTGTTGCTCCGATGCAGTAGATTATTGCCAGTATCAAAAATAGAATTGCTAGGTCCGGTAAATTTAGGGTTGCCATGTCGAATACCTCCTTTATTTTGAACGTCCTTTGTTTTATACTGCGTTTCCTTTCGCTTCAAGGTCTCTTTCGTAAGCTTCGGCAAGCCGTATGTAACTCTCAACGCTCAACAGCTCAGAGGCGGCTTCTCCAATTCGTTTTGAGAGTTTTTTTGCAAACTCAGGATCAAGCTTGTCAGATACCGTTCCATCAGGATAGTGGAAAACGACCTTAAGCGGATTTTCGTTTTTCTTTTTTGCCATAAAAATACCTCCTTAAAAAATAATATTGGCCATATAGTTTGGACTATGCGTTCTACTGAACAACTAGATTCTTAATTGTTGCAAAAATATATGTATTCATCTATGAGGAGACAAGCATCCTCATAGGTTTTAAGTTTAACTCTGTAAATGCATTCTGTTTTGAGAATGAAAAAGAAATTTTCAGCTAAAGCATTGTCATACGGGCTTTCCGAGTTTCTTGCCGATGGAAACCGCAGTATGCGGAACACTGTTATGTTGGGATTGTTGAGAGAATCGAGAATGGAACAGCCTACACCGCAAAGAGCAATTCCGGCGATAGCTGCCGAGAAAACCACTTTGCCGTAA
>USCU01000247.1 GCA_900553335.1 uncultured Ruminococcus sp.
TATAAGAGACAGGATGAAAAATTCTTTATTTCATAAGTAAAAGAGACGGGTAAACAAACATCAATATCAATTTTTAACTTATCAGTGTTAATCTTATGAGAAGTAGGAGATGGAACAAAACGAGCAAAGATAAAGCTATCTCCATCAAAGCCTACACCGATGCTATTTAATAATTTTGATTTTATCAAATCCGGGCGGTCAGCGTTCGATACTCCTGAATTGCTTATAATATAATCATACAATCCATGATCTTTATTATTTCTACCATACAAAGCTTCTTCGATTCCACTGGCATTTTTAAAATATTTGATTTTTTTTAGTTCAAACGAAACATTTTGGAAAGTTGCATCGGTCCTTCCTCCAGCCAAAAGATTGTCTTCGCTTTTATATTGGCTAACCATTGTAGGATTTAGTTCTTCCAACAATGGTTTTATAATATCTGAATGAAAATGAATTTTCACATCATCTTCTGTATTGAAGTTATTGAGTTTAAAGGACTGTTCCAGTTTATTGAGTTCCATAACATTACCTCCATGTATGGAATTATAACACAAAATTACTTAGTGGTCAATATAAAATACGTGTAAATATATAACTTTTAAGTTAAAGTTTTTACAACAGGTCAATTGACCAATTATAAAAGTGGCAGGGATTGTTCCCTGCCGCTGTTGTGTTGATACCGTGTAAATCAGTTCTGCATTTACAATTTCCATTGCGCGATTACGGATATTATTCATCTTTTGCACCCACAACATCATATCGGTTGTTTTGAGTTTTTCGGTTACATTTTCTTTTTCGGCGAAGTCTGTTACCAGCCGGAGAAAAAGTTGTTGAGCCTGTTGTTCAACATCTGCAAGATATGAATTGAGGTTACCACTTGTCAGCAAATTATAGTAACGCACCTTATGATTTTGCTTCAAATATCGTTTGTGTCGCATTCCCCAAACGCCGATATTCGCTTTATTTTCTTCTTTCGCCGGTAATAAATCGGGCAACATATAGTCGCCCACCTGCGTATAAGTACCGCCTGTTTGTTCAAAAATTGTGCTTGCCATTTTGTTTTACCTCCAAAAATTTATTTATCTTGAGCGTGGGTTTTCACGCTTACGACCTTTAATACTTCTTGCCTGTTCAAGCAACTCGTCAATTTGTTTATGCCCGAAAACCTTGCGCAAAAGCTTGTAATCTTTGACCTCTGAACGCAGATTTTCGTTTTCATTTTTCAGCTTGCTGTTGATTTTCGATAACATTTCGTTCTCACGATAGAGGTTGCCGTTTGTAATGTTTAACCTGTGGTAGCTGTCCACCGCCTTGAAATATCGTGCAAATAGGGTGCTGATTAGCGACTTTAATCGAGTTATAAGAGGCTCTACAAACTTTGCCTTATAAGTTCTTGCCGACATCATTGCTGGCGGTTCAGTCAGCTGATATTCGGGCTCATTCATTATACTTTCATCAAGATTTTGCAACGCTCTTTCGCCATTGTCAAAGTTCTCTATGCGGTGAACCATAACACGAAATTCATCCTGCTTTTCGGCGAGTTTGTTATCCAATACTGCAATTTCTTTTTCTCGCTCTTGCTTTTTGTAGTCAAGAACAGACAAATGTTTTTCGTGTGAATTTTTATGTTCCCACTCAATTCTGTAGCGTTCCATTACGAAAGCTAAAGCGGATTTTTCTGCGCTCACCCATTGATTCCACTCGGTATCTCCACGAGTTCCGCCCTTAAAACCTTGTGCGGCTAACGCTTGTTTTAGGCTTGCTCTCGTATCAAGTCCACGCTTGCTGCCGGTTGTGAACGGAACAAAATCAATATGCAAATGAGGCGTTGCCTCGTCCATATGCAGATGAGCAGAGAACACTTTTAGGTTGGGATTTCTCTCTTGAAACCCCCGATAATACTCATCTAAAATTTGCCTTGCAAGCTGTCCGTTTTCGCTTTCGGCACTCATATTTTCCTTATCGCCAATCTGAAAAATCAGTTCGTGGAACGGCTTTTCCTACTTTGAATTTCTGATTTTTTCATAATAGTTTTCTATTCTGCGGTCGGCTCTTGTCTGCTTTTCGTTGTATCTTTTTAGCGCTTCATCAAACAATTCGTGATAGATTTTCTTTATCGGCTCGTTACAGTAATCAATGTTCAAATGCGTTCTGCTACCGTCAACATTTTCAGCCTTAAACTTGCGGCTGTTGTGATTGACCGAGCCTTTACCCACCATTGCGCTTATCGTTCTTTGCATAAGTTATACCTCCAATCTCATAAACTTGCTCGTCCTCGGTTCTGTTACTCTTGTCAAGAGTAACGCAAAAG
>USCU01000248.1 GCA_900553335.1 uncultured Ruminococcus sp.
GCTCGGAGATGTGTATAAGAGACAGGGCTATAGCTTATAAACGAAAAACTTCCATTTGAGTTTTGATGCTCTTTAAATGCTTTTATAACCAACTCCCTTACATCTTCAAAACCTCCGCCGCCCGATAACGATACTTCAACATCGGCATTCATAAGCAAATTTTTATATGCTGAAGAAATCTGCTCTATTGTAAGTTTCTCAGCAGCTTCTCTTGTCCCGTTTGGTGAAAGAGAATACGGCTCGTCATTAAAAGCATATTTATTAGCATTTAAAATGGCGTAGGTACGCTTTTCGTTTATTTCACTGTCTATTGAATTTATAAGCTCATGCTTTTTAAGTTCAAAATACTTGCTATCAAACTCCAAAGGATCAAATATGCACTCCAAAAGAACCTTGATAAGCTCATAAAAAAGCTTCTCACCCTCTAAAGCATACTCATCTCTTATTGAGTTTGCTGTAAAAGCAATAACCTGGTTATCCCCGACCTTAAAGATCGAAACACCGACTGACGCTCCGTAAAGCTTATTTGTAAAATCGGTAATTTCCGTAAGTCCGGTGTATTTTTTGTGAGAAAGAAGCAAAAGCTGAGCTGCAAGCGCATTCGCAGAAGCGGTGCTTTCATCAAGCGGCATAATAAATCTGATAACTGCCGAATTTGTTTTGAACTTACCGTCTGTTATACATGTCAAGCTTACGCCTTTTGTTATTTCTTCACGATTGACTTTTACCTTCAAAAAAAATCATCTCCTTATTCTATCACTGTATATATGAAATCTTTATATAAAACTTTTTTACCCTCGTCTATATCATCGGGCAAAAGTGCCATAGCAACCAAAAAGTCCTCACCCGTTTCTTTGTCGCACAGGTGTGCGTAGTCGCCGTCTATCTTTGAAACCGTGTATTCACGCACCATTTTTGTATCTCCTTAAGTTATTTTTATATTATTGTCACCGTATGTCCTTTTAAGCCTGTTTATCAAATCAATGTTTGCAGATACTCCCGAAAGCTGTTTTGGAGAAAGGCGTTTTTTTGTATCTTCAAAGTAAAGCACAGCTTTCATATCGCCGTTTACGCTGCTTAAAATATCCATGCACTCTTTTAATGCTTTTTCGTTGTACGATGGGAATCTTATCCACAGGCAAAGCAACTTTTCAAATTCATCGGCAGGCAAAATGCTTTCGATTATAAGCTTCGGATCTTCATCATCTTTAAGGCTTATTTTGCAATCTGCGAAAACTACCGAGCCTTCATACACAAGCTGTTTTTTTTCTGCAAACAAATTAGGAAACATTATCATTTCAATTTCCGAAGAAGCATCAGACGCAGTTATAAAGCTCATGTTAGTTCCCTGCCTTGTCAAAAACAGCTTTTTTGACTCGATCATCGCAAACACTTTTACCTTGTCACCGTCCTTATATCTTCCGTCGCCCTCGTTGACTGACAATATTATGCTTGACAAGTCGGGAGAATTGATAATTCTTTTTTGCCTGTCATAGCTTTTAAGCGGATGACCGGAAATATACGCTCCTACTGTCTGCTTTTCATATGTCAAAAGCTCCGACATAGGATATTCAGGCATACTCGGTATAGACATTTCAGCAAGATCCGTGTCTGATGATGACATTCCGAAAAAGTCCAGCTGACCGTCGATGTTTTTTCGCTTGTTCTCCGAAACATTTTTCATTATCATTTCAAAGGCGCCCATCATCTCACGCCGATTGTTTTTAAAGCAATCAAACGCTCCGCTTTTTATCAGAGCTTCCATAAGTCTTATGTTTATATTATCAATCATTCTTTCGATAAAATCCTGAAGCGAGATAAATTTTCCGTTTAACTTACGCTCTGAAACTATATTTTTAATTACTCCCCGTCCAAGACTTTTAATGGCAAGAAGAGCATATCTTATTGAATCACCGCAAACTGTAAAACCCTCTTCGCTTTCGTTTATATCAATAGGCAAAAGCGAAACTCCGTTTTGCTCGCAGGTTTTGATGTATTCAAACATTTTCGTTCCGCCCTCCCCGAGGACACTTGTCATCAGAGAAGCCATATACTCTTTAAAATAATGACATTTCAGATATGCTGTTTGATATGCAACGGTAGCGTACGCAGCCGCATGGGATTTGTTAAAAGCATATGATGCAAACGAACTCATTTCATCAAATATTTCATTTGCAGTTTTTTCATCTATTCCGTTGTTGATACAACCCTTGCAATTGACCGTTCCATCAGGATTGCTTTCGCCATACACCTGTCTCTTATACACATCTGACGCTGCCGACGATCTACTCTGTGTAGA
>USCU01000249.1 GCA_900553335.1 uncultured Ruminococcus sp.
GGGCTCGGAGATGTGTATAAGAGACAGGGATCTCTATATTGTCACTGACCGATGGCAAAAATTCACCGAAGTAAAATTTAACGAACAAACGGCAAATGAACTTTCTTCATACTGCGATGAATTTCTTGTTCATGCAGTTGACGCTGAGGGGAAGCAAAACGGAATAGATAAAGACGTTTTAAGAATTCTTTCAAATATCAAAATTCCTACAACCTATGCAGGAGGTATCTCATCGTTTGAAGACATACGTCTTATCGAGAGCGTCGGAAAATCAAAGGTTGATTTTACTATAGGCTCAGCGCTTGATCTGTTCGGAGGAAGAATTTCGTTTGAATCCATTTCAAAGTACAATAAATAAAGGAAGTTGAGGGGAAATTTATGAAAAAATTAATGTTTGTGTTTAATCCTAATGCCGGAAAAGGTCATGTAAGAAAAAACATTTGTGAAATAATTGACGCATTTACAAAGAACGGGTATCTTGTAACGGCATACCCTACCCAGGAAAAGGGTGACGGCGCAAAGAAAATTGCTGAGTATGCAAAAGATCATGATATTTTGGTGTGTTCCGGCGGAGATGGAACGCTTTCAGAAACCATATCGGCGCTTCTCAATCTGAAAGAGGAGGAAAGACCTGTTCTTGGATATATTCCGGCAGGCTCTACAAACGATGTTGCGAATTCGCTTGATATTCCGAAAAAATTTATTGATGCTGCAAAAAATGCAACTGAGGGAATCCCGTTCCAAATTGATATAGGAACGCTTGGCGAAAACTATTTTTGCTATGTCGCAGCTTTTGGAGCACTTGCAGAGGTTACTTATATAACAGATCAGTCGTTAAAAAACAAGTTGGGTCATGCAGCTTATATTGTAGAAGGAGCGAAAAGTCTTAAAAAAATTAAAAGCTACCATTTAGTGATGGAAATTGACGATGATAAAATCGTTGAAGGCGATTATATTCTCGGAATGATAACAAACTCAATTTCTGTCGGAGGAATCGTAAAGCTGGACCGTCTGAACCAAAACACCGTTTTATACGATGACGGAAAGTTTGAGGTAATGCTTGTTAAAAAGCCTGACAACATACTCGATATACCAAAGCTTTTAAGCAACTTTGTAAATTCCAACATGCTTAATGTTTCAACGCTCAAAAGCAAATATTTTGAAACCTTCAAGACGAGTCATGTAAAAATAACCGCTGACTCGGAAATTTCATGGGTTATTGACGGAGAGTACGGCGGAACTTATATGACTGCGGATATTGTAAATCATCCGAGAGCAATAAAAATCATCGTTCCGAAGGAGATGATCAATTCGGATCGCTGCGTAAGCGAAAGCGGAGAATGAATTGATTCAGGTCAAAAAGGTTGTTTGGGATAAAGCTTTAAATATATTTAAAAAATTGCAAAACCCCCCTTGTAAAAAATAACCGCTTATGTTAAAATAAGTTAAGCTTGGCGCAAAAGCGCCTGTGTTATTAGTAAAATAAGATTAAGGAGAAATTTATTTATGAAGTACGGTTACTTTGACCTTGATAACAAAGAATACGTTATCACCAAACCTGACACACCGGCTCCTTGGGTAAACTATCTCGGATCCCCTGCTTACGGAGCAATCATTTCCAACAATGCAGGAGGATACAGCTTTGTACAGAGCGGAGCAAACGGAAGAATCGCAAGATACCGTTTTAACTCAAACATGGCTCTTCCGGGAAGATATATTTACCTTAGAGATAACGATACTGCTGACTACTGGTCTGCTTCATGGCAGCCTGTCGGCAAACCGCTTGACGAGTACAAAAACGTTTGCCGTCACGGAACAGCTTACACAACAATCACATCAGATTACAAGGGTATCAACACAGAAACCACATATTATGTTCCAAAGGATAAGACATATGAGGTTTGGAGATGTAAGATTACAAACACAGGGGATAGCGCAAGAAAGCTTTCTTCCTATGGTTTTGTTGAGTTTACAAACGACAATAATTATGAACAGGATCAGGTAAACCTTCAGTATACTCTCTTTATTACAAACACAACATTTGAGGGTAACAAGATCCTGCAGCACATCAATGAAAACAGCGGTAAGGACGAAACAGGATCTAATCACAGAGAAAGATTTTTCGGTTTAGTCGGAGCTGAGGTCAGCGGATATAACGGAAACCTTGACAGCTTTATCGGACCTTACAGAACATATTCAAATCCTATTGCTGTTGAGAGTGGAAAGTGCGATGGAACTTTAAATTTCAATTCAAATGCCTGCGGTGCGCTTCAAAGCGATTTTGAGCTTTT
>USCU01000250.1 GCA_900553335.1 uncultured Ruminococcus sp.
GCTTTAACATTTGCTGTTAATTTTTATAGAAATCATATAGGCTTCAGTGACAGTGCCGAAGAAACAATCGGAACTTCTCGTAACAGCATCATTTACACATTTAGAGTTGACAATGAACATCGCATTGCGGTTTATAAAGACAACAATAAGCTTTGTGCAGATCTAATGATTGTAAAAAACGATAAATACAAGAGTATTAAAAGCTGCTCTCCGATTGATTTGGATACTTACAAAACGGATCTTGCGGGTAAAAAAATAAAATATGCCGAAAGCGGAGATATATGCTTTGCTTTGGACTTTGCCGGAAGCGAACAGTATGACAGCTTTAAAGAGTATATTGATGAGAACGCAGCAAAAGCTTTTAATCCCGGAGCAATTGCGGTTGATGAAAGCTCTAAGCAGATTTTTGTGCTTTGGTATTGGACTGAATAACATAAGGGCCAAAGTCATCAGCAATATTTGAATTACTGAGCAATGGCCCTATTAATGGAGGAAAAATTATGGCTGAAAAAATTAAAATGACCACTCCCCTAGTAGAGATGGACGGGGACGAAATGACAAGAATCCTTTGGAAATGGATTAAGGATATTCTTATTTTACCTCATGTTGATCTCAAAACCGAGTATTACGATTTGGGACTTCCATACAGAAATGAAACTGACGATAAAGTAACCTTTGATTCTGCTGAAGCTACAAAGAAGTACGGAGTTGCAGTAAAATGTGCAACTATCACTCCGAATGCTGCAAGAATGCCTGAATACAATCTAAAGGAAATGTGGAAATCTCCTAACGGAACAATTCGTGCAATCTTAGACGGAACTGTTTTCAGAACACCTATTATCGTTAAGGGAATCTCCCCTTACATCCCGACTTGGACAAAGCCAATCACAATCGCTCGTCACGCTTACGGTGATGTTTACAAAAATTCTGAAATGAGAGTTAATAAGGGCGATAAAGCAGAGCTTGTTGTAACCGATAAGAACGGTAATGTCACAAAACAGGAAATCTACGATTTCTCCGATTCTGACGGTATCATTCAGGGACTTCACAACAAAGACAACAGCATAGCCGGATTTGCAAGAGCTTGTCTTAACTACGGACTTGATTTAAAGCAGGATGTATGGTTTGCAACAAAAGACACGATCTCAAAAAAATACGACCACAGATTTAAAGATATTTTCCAGGAAATTTACGATAACGAATACAAAGAAAAATATGAGGCTCTCGGAATCGAATACTTCTACACTTTGATCGATGACGCTGTTGCACGAGTTATCAGATCAAACGGCGGATACATCTGGGCTTGCAAAAACTACGACGGCGACGTTATGAGCGACATGGTTTCTACAGCTTACGGTTCTCTCGCTATGATGACTTCGGTTTTGGTATCACCTGACGGAATTTATGAATATGAGGCTGCTCACGGTACCGTACAGCGCCATTATTACAAATACTTAAAAGGCGAAGAAACTTCGACAAACTCTGTTGCAACGATTTTCGCTTGGAGCGGAGCACTTAGAAAAAGAGGAGAACTTGACGGCCTGCTCAAGCTTATTAACTACGCTAATAAGCTTGAGCAGGCAACAATTCAGACTATTGAAGACGGCGTTATGACAGGTGATTTATACCTTCTCTCGAGCCTTGAAAACAAGAAAAAGGTTGATTCAGAAACCTTCTTAAAAGAAATCGGTACACGTCTTGATAAACTCATGACTGAATAATTTTAAGGATTATTATGGAAAGAGAATCTGTTTCACGCTCGGTCATAAAAAGACTTCCTAGGTATTATTCTTATCTTGAAGAGCTTAACAGTGAGGGCAGAACACGCATTTCTTCAAAAGAATTGGCAAATAAAATGAAGCTCACTGCTTCACAGATACGGCAGGATCTGAATCACTTCGGCGGTTTTGGACATCAGGGCTACGGCTATAATGTTCATGACTTATATAAAGAAATCGGAGAAATTTTAGGCGTTGACAAAAAGTTTAAAACAATTTTGGTTGGAGTCGGAAATATCGGAAAAGCACTCGTAACGCAAATTAACTTTAAAAAACGTGGACTGGATTTGATAGGACTTTTTGATATCGATGAAAACATTATCGGCAAAAAAATGTCAGACCTTGAGATTTTTCACATGGATAATATCTCTGAATTCTGTCAAAAGGAGAAGCCTGATATTGCAGTGTTGTGTATTCCGAAATCGGCAGCTTATGATGTTGCAAAAAAACTTATTAATAACGGTGTAACTTCATTTTGGAACTTCTCTCACTTTGATTTGAATGCTAAT
>USCU01000251.1 GCA_900553335.1 uncultured Ruminococcus sp.
GTATAAGAGACAGGACCATACCAAGTACATTGTTTGAAAAAACAAGCTCTATGACCGGAATGTTGTGCTTTTTGAGGGACGAAAGCTCCATAAGATTCATATAAAAGCTTCCGTCACCTGCAATATTTATTACTTTCTTATTAGGATTTCCGAGCTGTGAACCCATAGACGCTCCTAAGCCGTATCCCATTGTACCGAGTCCTCCGCTTGACGCAAATTGTCTGGCTTCGGTGAAATTGTAAAACTGAGCAGCCCACATCTGATGCTGTCCAACTTCAGTTGTTATAATAGCTTTACCGTTTGTAAGAGTATCAAGAGTGCTGATAACTTCGCTCGGAAGAACCTCGTTTTCGCTTTCCACAGGCTTCATAACAAGAGGATACTCTGCTTTCCATTCATAAATTCTTGCAAGCCATTCTGAGTGATCAAGGCTTTCAAGCGAAGAGTTTAGCTTTTTTAAGATATACTTGATGTCACCGCCTATAGTGTATGTAGGAGTAATATTTTTACCAATCTCTGCAGGGTCAATTTCGATGTGCAAAATCTTCTTACCCTTTGCAAAAGTAGAAGCGTTGCAGATAACTCTGTCAGAGAAACGGGAGCCTACAACTATAAACAGATCACATTCCGATAAAGTCAAAGAGCTTGTCTTTGTTCCGTGCATACCAAGCATACCAATATAATTTTCTTTTGTGTTGTCATAAGCGCATTGCCCCATAAGCGAAAGAGAAACAGGTGCGTCAACTTTTGAAACAAATTCTGAAAATTCCGGACAAGCGTTACAAGAAACAACTCCGCCGCCTGCGTAAATAAACGGTTTTTTAGAATCTTTAATAAGCTTAACCGCTTCATCAATCTGAGCGCCGATACTGTCAGGATTATGAAATACGATTTCTTTAGGTATTTTCTTTTCATATTCGCAAACTGCTGCTGTAATATCCTTTGGAATATCAATTAATACAGGACCTTTTCTGCCGAGATTTGCTATATAAAACGCTTCACGGATTGTATCAGCAAGCTTTGTTACATCTTTAACAATATAATTGTGTTTTGTTACAGGCATAGTAATTCCGCATATGTCTACTTCTTGGAATGAATCCAGTCCTAGAAGGGAAGTGCCGACGTTTCCTGTTATCGCAACGAGCGGAATAGAATCCATATAAGCTGTTGCGATTCCGGTAATGAGGTTTGTTGCGCCAGGACCGCTTGTAGCTATAACAACACCTGTTTTTCCTGTAGTTCTGGAATAACCGTCTGCTGCGTGGCAAGCATGCTGCTCGTGAGCAGTTATGATGTGTCTTATTTTATCACTGTATTTGTAGATCGAATCATAGATGTTTAATACAGCGCCTCCGGGATAACCGAAAACCGTATCAACGCCCTGTTCGAGTAAGCATTCAAGTATTATATCTGAGCCTGTAAGCTTCATAATTTATCTGTCCTTTCAAATTTACATAACACTTTAATTATACTGAAAGCAACACATATTGTCAAGCGAAACTGTTTTTACGCATAAAGTCAAAACATTTAAATATATCATAAAATCATTGAAAAACTTGTAAAGACGTGTTATAATTATTTTGAAAGTAAAATAATCTTCTCTCCTGTGATCGGAGATAATATTTTATCTTTGATGGATGGATTCTCTTGCTTTTAAAGGAGGCGCAGCTATGAATAAGCGAATAAATATTGCAGTTGCTTTTTCCGGTATAAACGATGAATATCAAGGTAAAATGTGCTTTGGAATTTCAAAAAAATTAAAAGAACTTAATAATGTAACAGTAGCATATTTTTCAGCTTTGAATGCGGAGTTTGTAATTGATGAGGTCCAAGCTGCGGAAAATTCAATTTTTTCCTTGATAAATTTCGATGTTTTTGATGCTCTTATTGTAATTCCGAATAGTTTTGAAGGCTGTATAGAAGTTCTTTTTGACTTGGTGAAACGAGCGAGAGAAAAGGGAGTCCCCGTTTTTGCAATGGACGTCAGATTTGATGGCTGTATAAATATACTTATAGATAATGTTTCGGCATATAAGAGATTAGTAGATCATCTGATTGATGTTCATGGCGCAAAAGATATGATTTATGTCGGAGGAGTTAAGGGAAAACCTTATTGCTCCGAAAAGTTAAATCAATATAAGAGATCTCTTGCCGATCATGGTATTAAATTTGACATTGACCGCTGCCTGTGGGGCGAGTTTTATGATATTCCTGCGAGAAAAGCGCTGTCTGAATACTTAGACCTGTCTCTTATACACATCTGACGCTGCCGACGATCTACTCTGT
>USCU01000252.1 GCA_900553335.1 uncultured Ruminococcus sp.
TCGTGGGCTCGGAGATGTGTATAAGAGACAGTTGTCATCTGCTCGATAACAGCATATGGAATTGTTGCAATGTCAGCACCTGCAAGAGCGCAGTCGGTAACATGGATTGGGTTACGAATTGAAGCAGCAATGATCTCTGTTTCGTATCCGTATATTTCAAAGATATCAGAAATGTCACGGATAAGGTCGATTCCCGGCTGGCTTATGTCATCAAGTCTGCCGAGGAACGGAGATACATAAGTAGCGCCTGCATTTGCTGCAAGAATAGCTTGGTTAGCCGAGAAAACGAGAGTAACGTTTGTCTTGATTCCCTCAGAAGCCAAAACCTTAACTGCCTTAAGTCCTTCAACAGTCATAGGAATTTTAACTACCATATTAGGATGGATCTTAGCGATCTCTCTGCCCTCTTCGATCATTTTCTCAGCGTCAATAGTTGTAGCCTTAACTTCGCCGCTGATTGGTCCGTCAACAATAGAAGTGATCTCCTTGATTACTTCGTTAAAATCTCTTCCTTCTTTTGCAATAAGTGATGGGTTTGTAGTAACACCGCAGATAACGCCCATATCATTTGCCTTGCGAATATCTTCAACATTCGCTGTGTCGATAAAAAATTTCATAATGATTTTTCCTTTCAATATATATTGTCCCCAAATGGGGTGAAATTACTTGAATTTAAAGAGTCGAAAGTCTGGAAAAGCTGTTCTTAAGAGCAGGATAGATCTCTCTGTAAAGCTGATAATACTTTTCGTATTCGCCTACATTCTGCGCATTTGGCTCTTGAATTTTATTTACTTCAATTACCTGCTTGCAAGCTTCGCTGACAGACGAATAAATTCCTGCGCCGACCGACGCCAAAAGTGCAACTCCGAGAGCCGGACCTTCTTTTGATGCAAGAGTCTTAACAGGACAGTTGTAAAGATCCGCAAGCATAGATCTCCAAAGCGGTGATGATCCGCCGCCTCCGCAAGCCATCATGTCGTTTATGTCGATCTTCATCTCTCTGAATACTTCAACGCAGTCACGGAGCGAATAAGAAACTCCCTCCATTACGGCACGGAGCATATCCTTTTTGGTATGCATAGCTGAAAGTCCGAAGAAAACTCCTCTTGCATTAGGATCAAGGTGAGGCGTTCTTTCTCCCATAAGGTAAGGCAGGTATAAAAGTCTGTTCGAGCCGACCTCGACCGTTTCTGCTTCCTTATCCATCAGATAATACTCGTCAACTCCCATGAGTTTTGCGGTTTCCTTTTCGCTGCCGCAGAAATTATCTCTGAACCATTTGAGCGAAAGTCCTGCGCCCTGTGTAACGCCCATAACGTGCCAAGCACCGGGTACTGCTGCACAGCAGGTATGCACTCTTCCTAAAGCGTCTATAGAAATGCTTGATGTATGTGCGAAAACAACACCCGAAGTGCCTATCGTTGTAAACGCTTTTCCGTCCTCAACTACTCCAGTTCCTACTGCCGCCGCAGCGTTATCTCCTGCTCCGCCGACAACTATCGTTCCTTCGTTAAGGCCTGTAAGCTCTGCCATTTTCTTTGTAAGAGTTCCGGTTACTTCACAGCTCTCATAAACCTTGCCGAGAAGGCTCTTGTCAATTTCCAGAGTGCTTAGAATCTCGTCCGACCAACAGCGGTTTGGAACATCTAAAAGCTGCATGCCGGAAGCGTCAGAAACCTCTGTTGCGTATTCTCCGGTAAGAATAAATCTTATGTAGTCCTTTGGAAGAAGAATGTGTCTGCAACGCTCATAGTTTTGCGGTTCGTTGTTTTTAACCCACAAAATCTTTGCCGCCGTCCAGCCTGTAAGCGCAGGGTTGGCGGTGATTTCAATAAGCTTTCTTTCGCCGAGCTTTGCATTCATTTCCTCTACTTCCTTAGCGGTTCTTTGATCGCACCAGATAATAGAGTTCCTGATAACCTCGTTATCCTTATCAAGCATTACAAGACCGTGCATCTGTCCCGAAAGACCGATTCCCTTGATGTCGTCCTTAGATACGCCGCTTTGAGAAACAACAGCCTTAAGAGTGTTTACAGTTGCGTCCGCCCAATCTTTAGGGTCTTGCTCTGCGTAGCCGTTTTTTGGCTGATACATTGGATATTCTATAGTTTTTGAAGCGATAACCTTTCCCGACTCGTCAAACAAAACGGTTTTAGTACCGCTTGTACCAATATCAACGCCTATAATATATGCCATTTAACGCACCTCCGAATATAAATTTCTTCATCTAATATCTGTCTCTTATACACATCTGACGCTGCCGACGATCTACTCTGTGTAGA
>USCU01000253.1 GCA_900553335.1 uncultured Ruminococcus sp.
GCTTTTGCCATGCCTTTTTCTCCATCGCTTTTATATATTATGCCCAAAAAAATCTTTTGCGACAGTTTTTTTGAAATTTTTCAGTTTTTATTTAAAAATTTTTAACGGACAAATGCGTCAACTGCCTTTGTCCGTTTTTGTAAAATATTAAGTTTAAGTAATTTCGCTTTATATTTCTGACTTTTACAGCTTAAGACAGCAGAAAGTCTAAAACCTCATCGGTTTTTATTCCGAGAACTACTGCAATCTCTTCAAATGAAATTTTCTCTGACTCTTTAAGAAATCTTGCGTCAAAACTTGAAAGATTTTTCCCTTTTGATAACAGTTCCTGTTTATGCAGGTATATACTTTTTGCAAGCAATAAAATTGATTTGCTTTCAAAGGAGTGTAAAATACTTGAGAAAAGCTTTCTCCTTTCAAGAGCATCATCTACCCACAAGACAGGTTCGTTTGATATTTTTTCCTTCAGTTCTAAAATCTCATCCTTAGATAAAAGACTTCTCATCTTTTGTTTAGTAATATCCGAGTGGCATGGAGCAAGAATAGTTGAATTTTTATCAAATACCGGGCGAAGCATATAATAATCTGTTTCATTTTCTCCGAATTTTTTCTTAACTATTTCACAAACAGTGCAAACACCCTGAGTTCCGTATAAAATTGTGTCGTTTACCGAGTACATAATAACCACCTTGTAACAATTTGTTCGTCTTAATTTTTCAATTTAAATTCATTCTATATATAGTATATCATAAAATATAATAAATTTCAAAGGTAAATTTGAACAAAAAGACGAAGTGGTTTGATTGTCAAAATTGATTAAATGATCATATTTAGTTTTTTACCATAACTGACGAGTCCTTTTCACATTTAAAGTCTTGGCTTTCATAATATGATACAAGTTCTTTAAAAGAGATTTTCCGACTCCTCTGCTTTGATATTCAGGCAAAACCAAAAGATAATGTATATAAGCCATTAATTCGCCGTCGTCAACTGCGCTGATAAGTCCTATAAGCTTGCCGTCGTCATATGCCGAAAAAACTGTTTCACAGTTTTGAAGCGCTTTTAAAAGCTTGTCAGGATATTTTCCTGAAATCCAGTTTACTGACAAAAATAATTTTTCAAGCTCGGATTTATCAAATTTTCTGTCCTCACGGTATGTAATGTTCATATTATCACATCTCCATCATTCGGTTTATACACCGTACAGCATCTTTCATGGTATCGTCATTAAGAATTATTTCCTCTCCGGAAATACCCTTGATACAGTTTAATACGTCAATAAGCGTAGTCGCCTTCATATCCTTGCAGCAAATTTTTGTACTTAACGGATAAAAGCTTTTGTCTGGGCATTCAAACTGCAAATACTCAACTATAGAAATTTCTGTGCCTATTATAAATTCTTTTTCGTTGCTGTTTTTGGCAAAGTTTATTATATCGGCAGTCGAACCGATTAAATCCGCATGGCGAGTCACCTCATCCTTGCATTCCGGATGAACGAGCATAAGAGCTTTTTTGTGAAGCGATTTTGCATTGATTGCCTCCTGTTCGGATATAGTGCCGTGGACAGGGCAGCCGCCGTCTAAAAGAATGAAATCCTTCTCCGGAATATTGTTTTTTACATATGTTCCGAGATTTATGTCAGGAATAAAAATAATTTCTTTGTTTGGTATCTGTTTGACTATTCTCAGAGCAGAGGACGAGGTTACGCAGTAGTCGCACACCGTTTTTAAATCTGCCGTGGTGTTTACATAGCAAACAACTGCGGTGTCGGGATGGTCTTTTTTTATCTTTAGGATATCCTCTTTGGTAAACTGCTCCGCCATAGGACAGCCGGCTGATGAATTGCTGAGCAAAACAGTTTTGTCGGGGGAGAGAAGCTTTGCAGTTTCAGCCATAAATCTTACTCCGCACATTAAAATTGTCTTTTGCTCAGCGTTCTTTGCTTTTTCACTTAACGCAAATGAATCGCCAACTATATCGGCAACTTCAATTATTTCTCTTCCCTGATAGCTGTGCGCCAGAATTAAAATGTCTTTTTCCTTTTTAAGTCTTAGAATTTCCTTTTGAATCTCAGCAATGGTCATATTATATATCCCCTTAAATTCTTTGAAATTTGTTTACTATATAATATCAAACCAAAACTTCACTGTCAAGCACATTGATTGAACACTTTTTTTATAAAGAACATATTATATGACAGTAAATGTGAAAGGAGGATTTTTATGGAAAATAATTTGCTCTTGGTGCAAACTGTCACTCCGTCGGTAGTATATACAAGCG
>USCU01000254.1 GCA_900553335.1 uncultured Ruminococcus sp.
TGGGCTCGGAGATGTGTATAAGAGACAGGTAACAATGGGAAAACATATTTTCCGTTTGGAAAGATATGTTGATAGTATGAGCCACTTGCGTCGTTTAGAAGATGCTCAACCCATAAGTGACAAGTCTAATATAAGCGGTTATGTGACCGCAATAGCTGATAGTGCAAGAATTTTGTGTGAGCAAAGTGGAAAAACTCTTTCTATTCAAAATAACATTTCCGATATTCCTATTGGCATTGATTATACTTTTGTTTCACAAGTGAATAATAATTTGATTTCAAACGCAATCCGATACGCAACATCAAAGGTAAACATCACTTACACAAGTAATAATGATGGCTTTTATCTCTCTGTTTCAGACAATGGATGTGGCTTTTCAAAAAATATTTTAAGCAAAGCAACCAATCCATATTTTACGGAAGAAGAAAATCACTCTGAGCATTTCGGACTTGGGCTGTACATCTGTAAAATTTTATGCGAACATCACGGTGGTTATCTGAAAATTGAAAATTGCTCAATCGGAGCAAAAGTGACTGCTTTTTTCAAATCTCTCGATTAGTAGATAAAAAGTAGAAAATTGCATTCTATACTCTCTATGTAAACACATGGAGAGTATTTTTTTGCTCCCTAAGACGAAAGGAGTTTTTGATATGGAACTTAAAGCAATTCAACTAACAAAGCAATATGGCTCAAAAACAGCCGTAAACCATTTGAACCTCTCATTATCAAATGGCGTTTACGGTTTGCTTGGTGCAAATGGTGCGGGAAAAACTACCCTTATGCGGTTACTCTGCGATATTCAGACACCGACCTCTGGGAAAATTACTTTGGACGGGAAAAACATATCTGTACTCGGGGAGAAGTACCGTAATTTATTGGGATATTTACCGCAACAGTTTGGATATTATCCAGACTTTACAGCTTGGGATTTCCTTATGTATGTTGCGGCATTAAAAGGACTGAGTGAAAAACAAGCTCATAAGAAAGCAACAGAATTGTTGGAAGCTGTTGACTTAGCAGAGAAAAGAAACCTCAAAATCAAAACTTTCTCTGGTGGTATGAAACAACGTTTAGGTATTGCACAGGCGATGTTGAATAATCCACGCATCTTAATTTTAGATGAGCCGACAGCAGGTCTTGATCCAAAAGAGCGTGTCCGTTTTCGTAATCTGATTAGTGCATTTTCTAAAGATAGAATAGTTATTCTCTCTACGCACATTGTTTCTGATGTCGAGTTTATTGCTGAGGACATTATTATGATGAAAGACGGTCAGATTCTCCATTTTGGAAAAACGCAGGAAATTACCACAGAAATTGACGGACAGGTATGGGAATGTACAGTTCCGACCAGTCGTGCGGAGCAATATTCTGAAACTCTGAATATAAGCAATTTGCGAAACATTGAAAATGAATGTACGGTGCTGAGAGTGATTTCAGAGAGTAAACCTATGGAAAATGCAGTACAGGTAAAGCCTACATTGGAAGATTTGTACTTGTTTTATTTTAAGGGAGTGAATGAAGAATGAAAAATTTAATCAGGTTTGAATTACGAAAAATATTGACAAAACGCTTTGCGGTTATTTCTATTGCTGCCATATTACTATTGTCCTTGATACTGTCTTTTTCCACGCTTCACAGTATGTACGCATTTGACGGAAACGGTACAGAGGAAACTGGAAAAGCTGCGGTTGAAATTGATAAGCAAATTGCATTGAAGTATGAGGGAAAGTTAACTGACAATAAAGTACAGCAGATGATGTCTGAGTTTAAGCCTACTCAAGATTTACATGGAATGAACGCAAAATACATTTATCAAAATGCTTTGCAGTCTTCTGTATTCTCCCATTTTGCTGATATAGATGGTAGTTGGAACGGGTTAAGCGTAGCTGATGTATTTGGCGATAAAGAAATAAAAGTTGGGTATGTAAACGGTTGGCTTAGTACAAGCCAAAATATGGCGAAGATTTTTATTGTCCTTTCATTAGTAATTATTTTGCTAATTGCTCCTGTTTTCTCTGGCGAGTATGGTGGAGTGGATAACATTATTTTGACAAGTAAATACGGAAAGACAAAATGTGCCACGGCAAAAGTATTAGCAAGTTTACTTTCAGCCGTTTTCATAACGACTTTGGTTGTTATTTTCAATTTGCTTATTGCGGTTGCTATTTATGGAACAGAGGGGCTGGACTGCTCTATCCTTTTTGCTCCAATAGATTTTTTAGAAGGGTATATTCCATTTAATATTACTTGCGGAACAGTATTAAAGCTGTCTCTTATACA
>USCU01000255.1 GCA_900553335.1 uncultured Ruminococcus sp.
CTCGGAGATGTGTATAAGAGACAGCTTTAAACACGAAACTACAATATCCGAAAAACGTATTTTTTTGTTTCTCAAAAACAAGTATGCAACAAAATATATTCCGGTAAATATTCCCACCATATACCCAATATAAAAATGCGCTGCAAACATAAGCGCCAAGGGGATTATAAAGTTTAAAAGCTTTCCCGTATCAACAAGCTTTGACACACCGTAAATTATAAGCGGAAGATAAATAAGTCCATCGAGCCACATAGGATCCATAAGCTCAACTACCATATAGCTCATAAGCGCATAGCATGTTGAGAATATTACGACCGTGGAATTTTTAGCGGAAAATGTTCGGCGGATAAAAAATGCAAACGTTACCGCAGCTGTTCCGATTTTCAAAAGCTGCATAAGCTCTATTGCGCCGCACATCATCGTTCTTGGCAGCAGGCATATCACAAGCATAAAAGGACTTGCAAGATAATACCCGAATATTCCGAACATCTCGCCCGAAAGATTTCTGTTAAAGCTATATATAAAGCTTCCGTCGCCCCAAAACGCATCACGAAAAGCTTCGTAATAATATACATACTGACCGTTTAAATCAAGCACCAAAACAGAGTTTTCTCCAAACGGATGAACCTTAAAAAAGGCATAGACCACATACATTATCAGAAACGGAATCGCAAACACTAAAAAGTAAAGCCTTTTTTCGTATATTCGTCTTAAAATATTTCTATTCCTTTTAGACCCGAGCGTATTATCAGGCGGCAAAAGTATTTTGTTTAGTTTTGACAGGGAAGAATCCATTTTCTAATCTCCATTTTTTTTGCTTTGAAGCCTATCTCTTATGATATATCTAGGCCGCTGTTTTATTTCCTCATATATTTTAGATAGATAATATCCGATTATACCTAAGCTTATCATAATCATGCTTCCTATAAAAAGAATCAGCAAAATTACCGTTGTAAAACCTGTTGCAGATTGCCCTAAGATTTTCATTACAAGCGTTTGAATTCCAAGAATCACGGCGCACAAAAGCGAAATAAAGCCTATCACAGTGACGATATGAAGCGGCGCTGAAGTGAATGAGGTAATAGAGTTGACCGCATATTTTATAAGGCTATTTATACTCCATTTCGACTCACCGTCAAATCGCTCCTGAACCTCGAAATAAACAGTTTCGGTATTATATCCTACCCAGCTTGACATAGCCCTGAAAAATGTAAGTCTTTCAGGCATTTCATTTAGCTGATCAACAACTCTTCTGTCTAAAAGTTTAAAATCAGATGCATCCTTCATCTGAAGCCCCGATGCTTTTTTTATAAGCTTGTAAAAAAGAAGAGAGAAGCATTTATAAACAGGATTTTCCCTTCCTCTATCTGCCTTTTTCGCCTCAACTATATCAATTTCAGGGTTGTTTTTCCAGATATTATACATCTCTACTATAGTTTTTGGCGGGTGCTGTAAATCACAGTCCATCAAAACGCAGGCATCTCCTTTTGCTTCCTTAAGACCTGCAAAAATAGCGCTTTCCTTTCCGAAATTTCTTGAAAAATTTACAGCTACTATATTTTCCATTTTCTCAGTCAGCTCCCGAAGCTTGTCCCATGTTTTGTCTTTAGAACCATCGTTGACAAAAACAAGCTCAAAGTCTATTTTGTTTTCCCTTAAAATTCCGCTGACAACATTTGCCGTATTCTCAACATTTCCCTCTTCATTATAGCTTGGAATTATAACTGACAGCATTTTAAGCCCTCCGAAAATTATTTTAAATCCACTTTGTTTTGAATCTTTCTTAAAAAAATCAAGAATAAAACCTGTGCGAACAACAGCATCATTACAATAGCCTGGGTAATCGCCACAGAAGCACTTTCAGGCAGCATATGCTCTATAAGCCCTGCATAAATAAAATACACCGCCTCAAGCGTCAAAAATATAAGCCAAATCTTTTTAGCTGTGTAATAGTATGTTTTGTCCGTCAATTGATCTTTAATATTTGAAAAGCAGAATAAGACAACCGTCATCGTTAAAAGCTTTAATACCCCATATGCAAAAGAACATACCGATCCGACGGCTGCAGGCAAAAACGCCGAAACCTCATAAAACAAGCTTAAAACAAGCATAACGATCTGTACTGCCTTTGCAAGAGTCGCACATTTTATTAAATCTGACATTTTAAACGTTGCCAAAAGTATAAATATCCATCCTAAAAAATCCGGCAGAATATCTATCTCATACAACGTGACGTTTATGTCAAACATCAGAAAAATAAAAGAAGCAAACATTAATAC
>USCU01000256.1 GCA_900553335.1 uncultured Ruminococcus sp.
AGAGCAAAGGACTGAAAATCCTTGTGTCCCCGGTTCGATTCCTGGTGGCACCACTATCGATTCGGTAATTTCTCGGAACCCATTGAAATTCAGTCATTTCAATGGGTTTTCTTTTATACTCCAATACGCAAATTCTAGCCGATTCGAGTATCTGGAAATGTCCCATTCGGTGGCTTTTTCAGAGTCCCTTTAAAAAACCACCGATTGCACTATATTTCACTCATTTACAATAATTTGCGCCAATCATTTTTAGGAGCAAAAACATACTTTTGCATACCTGCTTGAATGTAATGGAAACAGCGAAAAAAGAAAAGCAAAAAAGATTCTTCCTTTACTGACAAATATAAGATGAAGGAAAACAAAGAGAATCTTAAAACTAAAAAAAACGGTGGTTTTTCAGACCATGTCTACAAAAAAGCCACCGATTTTAACTTTTTTACCGACTTCCAACTCATCTTTCAAGTTGACAGAATAACTAATTGTATTTACCAACTTAAAGAAAAAAGGTTATGAAACAAGGAACAATGAAGATTCTGTTTTTCGTTCTCAAAACGAAATTATTAAAAAATGGTGAAGCACCTATTCTAATGAGGATCACAATTAACGGTCAATACGAAGAAACACGAATCCAAAGAAGCGTTCCTCTCAAACTGTGGAACGCAGCCAAAGGATGTAGTAAAGGAAAAGACCGGGCTTCCAATGAACTCAACAGTTATTTATCTGAATTAGCCACGCGAGCATTGGAAAAGTATAAGGAACTTATACTGGAGCAGGCAATATCCACTCCCTCCTTAATATTAAAACGTGTATTCGGTAAGGATACGGAAATGCGTACCCTGCTTGGAGCAATACGACAAGAAATCAAGGAGATGGAGAAAGTTGTGAATATTGACTATGCACCAGTGACCATCAACCGTTACAAAAATGTACTGAAAAAACTCGAAAATTCCATTCCTACATTTTATGACAAAGAAGATATTACTTTCCATGAACTCACTCCGGAATTCATAAAAGCCTTTGACCTTCATTTAAAAACAGAAGTCGGTTTATGCCGCAACACTATTGTACGATATATGAAATGTTTCAAGAAAATCACAAATATGGCACTGGCAAAAGGTTGGATGAAGAAAGATGCGTTTTATGGATACAAAATGGAACAAGATGAAACAGCTCCTGTATTCCTCACATATGACGAATTACAGACCGTTATGAATAAGGAATTCACTATACCCCGACTGGCACTGGTACGGGATATTTTCATTTTCGCCTGTTTCACCGGTCTGGCATTTGTCGATGTGTCCACGCTCAAAAAAGAAGATATGGTGCAAGATAATAATGGAGACTGGTGGATCAGAAAAGGAAGAATCAAACTGATGCATCGGCGTAAAGCATCTTCAATCTGTAACATACCTCTACTTCCCGTTCCGCTTGCCATACTAAGGAAGTATGAAAATAATCCTGTTTGCATCAAAAAAGGATGTTGTCTCCCAGTTCCCTGCAATCAGAAAATGAACAGCTATCTCAAAGAAATAGCAGATTTCTGCGGGATTAAAAAAAATATCACCACTCATGTCGCCCGGCATACATTCGGGACTACCATTACGCTCGCTAACAATGTACCCCTACAAGATGTATCGGTTATGCTTGGGCATGCTTCCACACGAATGACGCAACATTACGCACGAGTAATGAATGCAAGCCTAAAGAAATCCATGATTCATGTTAAGGAGCAATTGACACAATAAATTAACGTGAGTTCGACAAATTCAAAATAAGGCAAGCTGTATATCAATTGTTCTCGTAACATTGATACACGGCTTCTTTGGAAAACAGCAGTATGCTGCGATTGCACCCAAGAGGTTGACAATGAAATTATCAAAGGTTCTATGTCTTGAATGTTCCACTTGTGATATATTCCTGAGTTCGTCATTAACGGTTTCTATAATGGTTCGTTTCCTAAGAAGGAGTTTGTCTGAAAGTGACATCAACGTTCCTTTCATATTGCTTTTTAACTTGGTTATAAGCTGTATGCCATTGACAAACAATCTTTGAAAGAGGTTCTTGCATACCCGTAAAGGAGTACTGTCAACGAAACTGATGCCTGTACATTTGCCTAAAAGTATCTTTTTGATAAACAAAGCCAACGGGATGGCCACCTCTTTTCCAATTCCACAAAGCGGTTATAAGAGACAGCCTTTGAAAAAAGGTGGCGCATATACATGGAGGGCACTGAAAAAGTAATCACTATTCAGAGTTCTCTGAGGATTATATGAAA
>USCU01000257.1 GCA_900553335.1 uncultured Ruminococcus sp.
ATCTACACAGAGTAGATCGTCGGCAGCGTCAGATGTGTATAAGAGACAGCTATTAAACAAAGGATAAGTCAATCTTAACTCTTGAACTTAAAGTAATATTATGGTAAAATTAATGTAAATTACCAGTACAAAGGAGAGTATGATTTATGAGTCGTGCAGATAGGGCAAAAGAGCTTTTTTTAAACGGATATAATTGTGCACAGGCGGTTTTTTGCGCCTTTTGTGATGAGATTGGAGTTGATGAAGAAACAGCGCAGGCGATTTCTTCGTCTTTCGGCGGCGGAATGGGAAGAATGAGAGAGGTTTGCGGAGCGGTAAGCGGTGCTTTAATGGTTTTAGGAGCAAAATATGGGTATACTGATAAAAGCGAGCCTTCAAAAAAGGCGGAGCATTACAAACGTGTTCAGAAGTTTGCCGAATATTTTAAGGAGGAAAACGGCTCAATAATCTGCCGTGAGCTTTTAGGTCTTTCAAGGGGAGAGAAAAGCAGTCCGATCCCCAGTGATCGAACAAAAGAATACTACAAAAAACGACCATGCCCGGAGATAGTATATATTGCAGCCAAAATTCTTGAGGAGAAATTTTAAATGAAGCTTTTTAAAAAGAAGTTTATCCAAAACGCTGTAACGGTTGTTATCGGTTCGATTCTTTACGCTATAGGAATAAGCTTGTTCTTAGAGCCAAACCACTTAGCTCCGGGGGGCGTTTCGGGAATAGGAATCATGGTAAATCATCTGACTCCTTTAAGCGTCGGTGCTGTTTCGATAATTTTAAACATTCCGCTTATGATAATAGGACTTATAAAGCTTGGACGTGGATTTACTGTAAGCACAGGTATATGTATTTTACTTACCTCTGTGCTGGTGGATGTATGTTCCTTGATAAAGCCGCTCACAAACGACAGGCTTTTGGCAGCTATTGTAGGCGGAGCAATTCTGGCAGTCGGACTTGCGCTTATTTTTAAAACCGGTGCAACAACCGGCGGAGTTGATATTGTTATAAGACTTTTAAGGCTTAAGTTTAAGCATATAAAGTCGGGAGCTATCATGTTTATAATAGACGGAACGATTTCTATCTTTTCGTATTTTGTATTCCATGATTTTGACATTGCTCTTTATGCAGTTTTATCGCTTATAGTATCAAGTCTTGTGATGGATATCGTCCTGTATGGAAGCGATGAAGCGAAGCTGGCATTTATAGTTACCGAAAAGCAGCACGAAATAGTAACTCATATTTTAGATAATTTAGATGTAGGCGCAAGTATTTTAGATGCAACGGGAGCTTATTCAAAATCGGTTAAGCATATTGTTTTGTGCGCCACAAGAAAACAGCTTCTGCCAAAACTTGAGGAAATAGTTTTGGAATGCGATAAGGATTCGTTTATGATAGTTACCTCGGCAAGCGAAATATACGGCGAGGGATTTAAAGAGAAAATGAATTTGTATTAAATGCTTGTAAAAAAGAACAGCCGCTTGATGTTCAAGCGGCTGCCATGTTTGGAATGTCCAAAGCACAAAAAATATAGGGGAGAAGCTTGATATGAAAAAAATCAAGCATTTATATAAAGGCTAGGGGTAAAAGCCTTTATACCGTTTTAAATAGGATATTTCTTATCCTATGCACTAAGTTTACAGTCCGTTTGTGATAGATATGTGTTGACGTTTTGAACGGATACTGAAAAGAAAGGAACTGAAAAATGCCGAGATTCTTTGTAGAAAGTAAAAATATATTTGATACATATATTGAGATTTGCGGTGATGATGCAAGACATATCGGAAGAAGTCTTAGAATGAAGCTTTCGGATAAAATTACCGTATGCTGTCAAAACACCGATTACGAATGTAAAATAATATCAATTTCCGATACTGAGGTTAAGGCGGGGATTATTTCTAAAAGCAAAACGAAGGCAGAACCTAATATATCGCTTACCTTGTTTCAGGCAGTTCCGAAATCCGATAAGCTGGAATTTATCGTGCAAAAGGCAGTTGAGCTTGGAGCGGCAAGAATAGTTCCTGTTTTAACAAGGCGATGCGTTGCCAAGTATGACAGAAGATCCTTTGAAAAAAAGCTTATAAGGCTAAGGCGAATTGCCGAAGAAGCGGCAAAGCAATCGGGAAGGGGAAGTATTCCTGAGGTTTTAGATATAATAGATATACAAAGCTACTATGACAGAATTAAGAATTTTGATTTGAATCTTATCTGCTATGAGGGAGGCGGTAAAAGATTTAACGACGTCAAGGAGATATGTTCTTCAAAAAG
>USCU01000258.1 GCA_900553335.1 uncultured Ruminococcus sp.
ATCAAGTCCTTCGTAGTCAATTCCTGCGCTTTTGTAGTCAACTTTGATATTAATAGTTTCGTAAATCATAAACTCTACCTCATTCATATTTTTTCTGTGTGTGGGGGTAAAATAC
Source organism: uncultured Ruminococcus sp. (assembly GCA_900553335.1). GTDB lineage: Bacteria > Bacillota > Clostridia > Oscillospirales > Ruminococcaceae > UMGS1601. Next base: position 116 of record USCU01000258.1, read on the forward strand.
CGCCATTTAATAAGCATTTTACATATACTGTTATTTTACCATACTCATTATTTTTTGTAAATAGATATTGAAAAAAATACGGATATATAGTAAAATAATATGGATAGAAAAATTGGAGGTTAAAATGGATTTACAGGAGCTTAGAAAAAATATAAATGAGATAGACGAGCAGATGCTTCGTCTTTTTGAAAAGAGAATGTCGGTCGCATCGCAAATAGCTGAATATAAAATAAAGAATGGATTGCCGGTTTTTCAAAGTGACAGAGAAAAGGAAATAATCCAAAGAGTTAGAAACAATGTAGCTGACGGACTTGAAAACGGAGCAGAGGTTTTATATAATACCATTATGGATATTTCAAAATCTCAGCAGTATCAGGAGTTTTTCTCAGCTTCTGCATCAATTGAGTATTCTCCGTTTGATTATTCAATTGTAAAGAAAATAGCCTGTCCGGGAACTAACGGATCGTATTCTGAAATTGCCGCAAAACAGATTTCCCCTTGTGCTGATATTTCTTTTTACGATTCGTTTGATGAAGTTTTTGAAGCAGTTATTAAAGGAAACTGCGATTTTGGTATTTTACCTATTCAGAATTCAACCGCAGGTTCTGTAACTCAAACCTACGAGCTTATGAAGCGTTACAACTTTTATATTGTCGGTGGTACGAAGGTGAAAGTAGAACATTGCCTTGCTGCAAGACATGATGTTTCTTTTGAAGATATAAAAACTGTTATTTCTCATGAGCAGGGACTTATGCAGTGCAGCGATTTTTTAAAGCAAAATGGCTTTAAAACGAAAGAGTATGTTAATACGGCACTGGCAGCAGAGTTTGTAAAGGATTCGTCGCAGCCATATGCCGCTATATGCTCTGAGGAATGTGCTGATGAAATGGGACTGAAGATTTTGAGGAGAAATATCGGTAATTTTTGTGACAACTATACGAGATTTATCTTGATTTCAAAGGATATTTTAGTATCGGACGATGCGGATATTATAAGCGTATCTCTCTCAACACCTCACAGCAGATCCGCACTTTACAGACTTCTTACCAAATTTTCGGTTTCAGGACTTAATCTCTTAAGACTTGAAAATAAGCCTATAGCTACTAAGGATTTTGATGTTGTATTTTATCTTGATTTTGAAGGCTCTGTAAAAAGCAGAGAGGTTTTAAGTCTGTTAAGTCAGCTTTCAAGCGAACTTACATATTTTAAATTTTTAGGTAATTTTAAAGAGATATAAGGTGCAACATATTTAAAAACAAAAAAATAAGACCCCGATTCGTTTCGAGGTCTTTATTTTTATTTATTAGCCCATTGTTTTACGGTACTCAGTAGGTGAAACGCCTTCATACTTTTTAAATGTAATGCAGAAGTAATTGCAGTTGTTATAACCTACGAGTTTTGAAATCTCCGCAATATTTCTCGGAGAATTTGTAAGAAGCGATTTAGCTTCTTGTATTCTCTTCTTAGCCACATATTCCATAGGTCTTATGTTGAGCTTTTTTCTAAAAAGTCTGCATAAATGCTGAGGAGAAATGTTAGAAGCCTCACACATTTTCTCAAGTGTAAGATTCTCAGCATAGTGCGAATCTATGTATTCAAGAACTTTTGTGATAGGAGAGCTTTCTCTAACATGTCTTGGTTGATCCGTATTCTTTGAGAACTTGAAAAATTCAAGAATGAAAGAATAAAGACTTCCTGCAGCGTACATAGAGCCATAGAAATTATCTCTCATAAGAGAATAGTACATTTCGTTAAATAGCTTTTCAAGTCTTGTGATGTTTCCAAGTTCTATAACACGAGCCTTGTCAAAGCCTAAAGAACGAAATGTGTTCTCAACAGCGAATCCTCCCATAGCAACCCAATTTGTTGACCAATCTTCTTCACTCGTAGGGTAGTACTCATGAGGAACATTTGCAGGAAGGTAAAATCCCATGTTTGGTGAAATCGTATATGTTTCACCGTCGACTATAAGCTTTCCTTCACCCTGAGTAGAATATATGACCTGCGGATAAGCATATCCGTGATCACGAATAATGTGACGCTCACATTCAGTCACTCCGATTCCATAAACATAGATCGGAAGAGAGCCTTCGTTACCCTTTTCATTGTTGATAACGGGGTATACATAATACCACTTGCC
>USCU01000259.1 GCA_900553335.1 uncultured Ruminococcus sp.
AGTGATGAAGCTTATTGCTCCGTATAAAGCTTCAAGCCTTCCTCTGTAAAGTGTGCTTTCGTTATTACCGAACGGCGGAAGAATATGAAGTCCACCTGTTTTTCTCGCAAGATCCCATGATCTTCCGTTTCCCATATGATCTAAAAGCGACTGATAATTGTGCTTTGTTACAACACCTATATTTGAAATTCCGCTGTTCACCATATTTGACAGCGGGAAATCTATAAGTCTGTATCTTCCGCCGAATAGGATAGAACCCATCGTTCTTTTTTGAGTAAGGGACTCGACAGTCATATCATGCATATTAGCAAAAACGATTCCCAAAACATTTTTCATATTAATTGACATATCCTTCCCCTCCTTTACTTGTTTTCGCCTACAATTTCCTTAGGCACAACAACAGTTCCTTCAGAAATCGTTATCTCATGTCCTACAACCGCAATACCCCATTCATCTCTGTTCTCAACATTTTCAGGCCTTGCTCCGACTTTTGCGTTTTCACTGATAACAGATCGTTCTCCGATTATTGCATATTCAACAACTGCACCTGTCTTTACAACGCTTCCCGGCATTAGTATAGAATCAGTTACAGTTGCGCCCTCTTCGATTGTAACACCGTCAGAAATCATTGAAAAATCAACTGTTCCGTCAATAACACAGCCCTCAGTTACCATTGAGTTTTGTATCTTCGCATTCTTTCCGATGCTCTGCGGCGGCATTACAGGATTTCTTGAATAAATCTTCCATGTAGGATCATAGAGGTCTATAGGAATGTTTGGATTTATAAGGTCCATATTAGCTTCCCACAAGCTGTCTATAGTTCCTACGTCCTTCCAGTATCCTTCAAAACGATATGCAAAAAGACGTTTATTGTCAGCAAGCATCATAGGAATTATGTCTTTTCCGAAATCTTTGGCATTGTCTTCACGCTTATCATTTTCGTTGTCTGTAAGATACTTTTTCAAAACATCAAAAGAGAAAATGTAAATTCCCATAGAAGCCAGCGTACTCTTCGGCTCTTTAGGCTTTTCTACGAAGTCATATATTTCTCCGTCATCTTTTGCAAACATAATTCCGAAACGTGAAGCTTCCTCAAGGTCAACGTCTAAAACTGCAATCGTACAGTCAGCATTTTTCTCCTTGTGGTACTTAAGCATTTCGCTGTAATCCATCTTATAAATGTGATCACCGGACAAAATCACAACATACTCAGGATCATATCTTTCCATAAAAGAAAGATTCTGGTAAATTGCATTTGCCGTGCCGGCATACCATTCAGCACCTCTTTGCGATTGATACGGCGCAAGAATGTGTACTCCTCCGTTATTTCGGTCAAGATCCCAAGGCTGACCATTTCCTATATAGTCGTTCATTGCCAAAGGCTGATACTGAGTAAGTACACCTACTGTATCTATACCCGAATTTATACAGTTTGATAAAGGAAAATCAATGATTCTATACTTTCCTCCATATGGAACTGCAGGTTTTGCAATCTGCTTTGTCAGTGCATACAAACGGCTTCCCTGTCCACCTGCCAAAAGCATTGCAACAATTTCTTTTTTGTTAATCATCAGATCACCGCCTAAGTTATTTATATTAATTAATTTTTTTACTTTTATTTTCTGCCTTTGCAGCCGTTTTTTTAGCCGCAGTTTTTGTATTACTATTTTTGCCGACTGTCGTCTTTTTATCCGAAGATACTGCTTTTTTTGCTCCCCGTTTTGGCTTTTCGTATTTAAAATACATTGTCGAATATGCAGGAATATCAATCGTTATAGAATTGTCATATCCGTGCATAGGAACAGCTTTACTCTTCGTTTTCTTGTTAAGATACGGCGTTCCGTCATAAGACGCAGTATTAAACACTTCAGTATACGTTCCTTTATACGGAACTCCAAATGAATAATTAACCCTTGAAACGGGAACAAAATTACAAACAACGATAATCTCATTACCCTTTTCATCAATTCGTCTAAACACTATAATGCTCTGTGTATAATCGTCATTTGAGATCCATGAAAATCCTTCCCACGAAAAATCTATCTCCCAAAGAGGTGAATTATCAAGATAAAACTTATTCAGATTTTTAACAAAGTCATGGAAATTCCTGTGATTTTCATATTCCTCAATCATAAACCACTCAAGACCGTTTTCGTAATCCCACTCACGGAACTGAGCAAATTCGCTTCCCATAAACAAAAGCTTCTTTCCGGGATGTGCCATCATAAAGC
>USCU01000260.1 GCA_900553335.1 uncultured Ruminococcus sp.
GAGATTGCCTCTTGTCTCGTGGGCTCGGAGATGTGTATAAGAGACAGGATAAATACGGCCAAAAGGTAATAAAGGGAGCAATGCTCAAGGATTATACTACATTTAAAATTGGAGGAGAAGCGAAAATTTTAATTGAAATAAGCTCGTCTGATGCACTTTGCGAGCTTATAAAATCTTTGAACAGATTTGAGATTAAATATATGATTCTCGGAAGAGGATCTAATATTTTGTTTGACGATAAGGGATATAACGGAGTTATTCTTCATATAGGACATGAATATGCAGACATAAAATCAGACGGAAATATTATATGTGCAAAATCCGGAGCTTCGCTTACGAGCGTTTGCAGTACGGCGCTTAAATGCGGACTTTCGGGACTTGAGTTTGCATATGGAATTCCCGGAACAGTAGGTGGTGCGGTATTTATGAATGCCGGCGCATACGGAGGGGAAATGAAAGATGTTTTGGTTTCCTGCAAGGTAATTGACAGGGAAGGAAACATAAAAACAGTTAAAGCAAAGGACATGGATCTATCCTATAGGCACAGCATTTTTCAGAAAAACGGAGAAGTTATATTATCCGCAGACTTAAGGCTTGATGAATCAAAATCAAGAAGAGAGATTGAAGAAAAGATGAACGACCTTTTGGGAAGACGAAAAGCTAAACAGCCTCTTGAATATCCGAGCGCAGGCTCCACCTTTAAAAGACCGGAAGGTTATTTTGCAGGAAAGCTTATTGAGGACAGCGGACTGAAAGGGTATACTGTAGGAAAAGCTGCAGTATCAGAGAAACACAGCGGATTTGTAATTAACCTCGGCGGTGCAACATTTAAAGATGTTACTGCTCTTATAGGCGATGTTCAGGACAAGGTTTTAAAGGACAGCGGACAGGTGCTTGAGTGCGAGGTTATGATAAAACGATTTGAGGATTGACAAGTATTTATGAGAGGTGATGGAAATGGAATTCACTGTTTTGACAGGAGTATCCGGATCCGGAAAATCAACGGCAGTAAATGCGCTTGAGGATCTGGGATTTTACTGTATAGACAATATGCCGCCGGAGCTTATGACAAAGTTTGCATCTCTTTGCTCCGCAAGCGATCAGAACTTTGAAAAAGTTGCGTTTGTTGCAGACGTCAGGGCAGGAAGTTTTTTTAAAGATCTTTACGGAACGATAAATGAGCTTCGTGAGCATGGAGAAAAAGTAAAAGTTTTGTTCATAGATGCCGATGATTCGGTAATTGAAACAAGATATAAAGAAACGAGGAGAAAGCATCCGTTATATAATAAATCAAAAGGAAGCATTTTATCCTCAATTGCTCTTGAACGTGATATGCTTGCAAATGTTAAAGGAATTTCAGATTACTTTATTGACTCGTCTTATATGACCGCAGCGCAGCTTAAGGAAAAGGTAAGAAATATTTTCCTTGAAAACGGAGATGAGTATATACAGATAGATGTATGTTCTTTCGGATTTAAGTACGGACCGATGCGGGAGGCGGATCTTGTTTTTGACGTGAGATGTTTGCCTAATCCGTATTATATAGACGATCTTAGAAAGAAAACCGGACTGTTCAAAGAGGTTTCGGATTATGTTATGAAGTTTGATGAAGCCAAGGAGCTTGAAAAGAAACTTTACGACATGATAGATTTTTTAATTCCGCTTTATATGAAAGAGGGAAAAAGTCAGCTTATTATGGCTTTTGGCTGTACAGGAGGAAAACACAGAAGCGTAACCTTTGCCGAAAGAATGTCAAAGCATTTAAGCGAGCTTCATCCAAGAGTCAGAGTAAATCACAGGGATATAGATAAATATACAAGATAGGTCGATTATATGGCGTCATTTTCGCAAATAGTAAAAGAACAGATATTAGAAAGCCTTAATACTCCGCAAAAAGTGTCATATGCGCTTTACGGACTTTTAAGCTTTGCAAAAACAGCTACGGATAAAAAAATATTGTTTACAACAGAAAACGAGGATATTGCTCTTTTTTTAACAAATGAGATAAAAACGGTTTGCAATGTCAAAAGCGTTTCTTTATCAAAAGCGGACAAGCGTGGTCATTCGTCATATTCTATTTCAATCGAAGATAAGGATGACATTGATAGCATTTTTAATACAATAGGAGATATAAGAATAGGGCTTGGAAGTGATGCTTTTCCTGCAGACAGTATGGGATATCTGTCTCTTATACACATCTGACGCTGCCGACGATCTACTCTGTGTAGAT
>USCU01000261.1 GCA_900553335.1 uncultured Ruminococcus sp.
TACGAGATTGCCTCTTGTCTCGTGGGCTCGGAGATGTGTATAAGAGACAGAATGTAAACCGTGAAAAAAGCTGCTGCTCTCTATCTGACGTTGAGGACGCAAGAAGTGTTTGCTTAAAACTGGATATACCCTATTATGTGTTTAATTTTTCCGATAAATTCAACGAATGCGTAATAAACAAATTTGTATCAGCATATATGTCCGGCGCAACTCCAAATCCATGTATTGAATGCAACAGAAGCCTTAAATTTGATAAAATGTTTTTGAGAATGAATGAACTGGGATTTGATTACGTTGTTACAGGACATTATGTAATAGTTGAAAAAGACGGCAAAACCGGAAGATATCTTTTAAAAAAAGCCAAAGACATATCAAAAGATCAAAGCTATGTCCTTTATATGCTTACTCAGGATCAGCTTAAACATGCTCTTTTTCCGCTTGGTACGCTTTTAAAATCAGAGGCAAGAAAAATTGCTGAGGAAAATGGCTTTATAAATGCTGCAAAGCGTGATAGTCAGGACATATGCTTTGTACCGGACGGCAATTATTCTGACTTTATTGAGAAATATACCGGTAAAAAACCAAAGACAGGAAATTTTGTTTCAAAGGACGGACATATTTTCGGAACTCACAAGGGCATTTCTCACTACACTATCGGTCAAAGGAAAGGGCTTGGTATCTCTTATTCCTCCCCTCTTTATGTAACCGATATAAGAACTGATTCAAACGAGGTTGTCCTGGGAGAAGAAAGTGATTTGTACACTGATTCGCTGATCGCCGATAATGTAAACCTTATAAGCGTTGACTCAATCGACAAGCCTATGAGAATTAAGGCAAAGGTCAGGTACCGTCAGACAGAACAGCCTGCCACCGTAACAGGTCTTTCAGACGGCAAAATCTACATTAAATTTGACGAGCCGCAAAGAGCAATAACAAAAGGACAAGCTGTGGTTATGTACAACGGAGATATTGTAGTCGGCGGAGGAACTATTTGTAAAGTAGGAGTTTAACGATGTCATTAATAACTGATATAAAAAACAGCAACGATTTCAGCGATGAAAGCATTTTAAATATTATTAAAAGCAATAAATACGATGACGAGCTATTTATTGAAGCAGATAAAATTCGGCGTAAAATTTACGGTGATGATGTATACATAAGAGGACTTATCGAATTTACTAATTACTGCAAAAACGACTGTCTTTACTGCGGCATAAGAAGATCCAACTTAAGCTGCGACAGATACAGACTCTCAAAAGAAGAAATATACGAATGCAGTGACACGGGATATGAGCTTGGATTCAGAACGTATGTATTACAAGGCGGAGAAGATATGTCATTTTCTGATAAAGACATTTGCGAAATCGTTTATAATATAAAATCTAAGCACCCTGACTGCGCTGTAACACTTTCGATCGGCGAACGCTCAAGGCAAAGCTATCTTGATTTTAAAAACGCAGGCGCTGACAGATATCTTTTAAGACACGAAACTGCGAATGACGAGCATTACAAAAAGCTTCACCCCTTGTCAATGAGCCTTGAAAACAGAAAGAAATGTCTTTTTACGCTCAAAGAATTAGGTTATCAGGTTGGATCAGGATTCATGGTTGGAAGTCCGTTTCAAACACATGAATGCCTTATCGAAGATTTGAGATTTCTGCAAAAGCTTCAGCCGGATATGATCGGAATAGGACCTTTTCTTTCCCACAAAAACACACCGTTTAAAGACTTTGACAACGGCGATCTTGACCTAACGCTTCGTCTGATTGCTCTGCTTCGTCTTATATTTCCAAAAGCGCTTATCCCATCTACTACAGCGCTTGGAACTCTCCACCCTATGGGACGTGAGAAGGGACTTAAATGCGGTGCGAACGTAGTAATGCCTAATCTCTCGCCTGTAAAAACAAGAAAGAAATACGATCTTTATGACAATAAAATCTGCACAGGTGAAGAATCGGCGCATTGCAGAAGCTGCCTCGAACAAAGAGTTAAAAGCACCGGTTACAAGATCGTAACTGACAGAGGCGACGCAAAAACAAAGCTATAAAACATAAAAGCAGAACCACATTTTTGGTTCTGCTTTTTTTATTTTTTATATAGATTAATCCCTCAAAACTGCTCGTATCGTGACTCGGCTGTAGCCACTCCATGTGCAGGTAAAAAGCGTTAAATCCCAAGAATCAAAATCGCTTTTCATTCTTGCCGGATTTCCGCCGTCTATAATTTC
>USCU01000262.1 GCA_900553335.1 uncultured Ruminococcus sp.
AGTATATTCAAAGCTGAGCTTTTTTTGCATAAAAGGCTTGTATTTTATTTATCTGTATGATAAAATTAAGTGAGTACATTGTTAAAAAGCTTTGAACGGAGGGGTTTGACATGAAAAGACGAATCGGTATTTTAACAAGCGGAGGAGATTGTCCGGGACTTAACGCAACAATAAGAGGTGTTGCAAAAGCCTGTTATGAAAAATTCGGTTCAAGCGACGTTGAAATAGTCGGTATTTTAAACGGATACTCAGGACTTATAAACAACGAGTGTATCGAAATGAAGGAAAGTGATTTTTCAGGAATACTCACTCGTGGAGGAACTATTTTCGGTACAAAAAGAACACCTTATAAAATGATGCAGGTTATTGGAGATGACAATGTTGACAAGGTCAAGGCGATGAAATCGACATATAAAAAGCAAAAGCTTGACTGTGTATTAACGCTTGGCGGAAACGGAACTCATAAGACATCGAATCTGTTATCTTCTGAAGGGCTGAACGTTATCGGACTTCCTAAAACCATCGACAACGATATTTACGGAACGGATGTAACATTCGGTTTTCATACCTCTGTTGACATTGCAACAGAGGTTATAGACAGGCTTCACACAACGGCAACCTCTCACGGAAGATGTCTTGTTGTTGAGATCATGGGTAACAAGGCTGGTTGGCTCACGCTTTATTCCGGAATTGCAGGCGGTGCAGATATCATTGTCATTCCGGAGATTCCGTATGATATAGATAAGCTTTGCAAAGCAGTTGAAAAAAGAAACAAAGAGAAAAAGGCATTTTCTATTATTGCAGTTGCTGAGGGTGCTTTGAGCAGCGATGAAGCAAGTCTTAAGAAGAAAGAGCGGGCAAAACAAAGGGCGCTTGCAGGAATAACGACTGCTACATCGACTATTGCTAAACAGATTGAAGCAAATACGGGAATGGAGGCAAGAGTTTGTGTTCCCGGCCATATGTTAAGAGGAGGAAGTCCGTCTGCATATGACAGAGTTTTGGCTACAAAATTCGGAGTGAGGGCAGCTCAGCTCATCGGTGAAGAGAAATACGGATATACTGTCGCCCTGGTAGATACTGTTGTTACTGAGAATAAGCTTTCAGACATTGCAGGAAAAACAAAATTCGTTCCGAAAGACGGACAGCTTGTAAAAACCGCAAAGGATATTGGAATTTCTTTCGGAGATTAACTTGAGATTAGTAGTCAGCAGATTCTTTTGAAATATCAGGTAAAATTTTACTATACTGTTGCATTTTTTCAAAAAATGAGATATAATTAATGTAAACAAAAATTGTTTAATAATTTTTTGGAGGTTAAATTTATGCTAGTTTCGGCAAAGGACATGCTTAATAAGGCAAGAGATGGCAAGTATGCTGTTGGTCAGTTCAACATCAATAATTTAGAGTGGACTAAGGCAATTTTACTTACAGCTGAGGAGCTTAAGTCGCCTGTTATCCTCGGAGTTTCTGAGGGCGCTGGAAAGTATATGTGCGGTTACAAGACTGTTGTTGGCATGGTGAACGGAATGCTTGAGGAGCTTAACATTACAGTACCTGTTGCACTTCACCTCGATCATGGTTCATATGACGGAGCAAAGGCTTGCATTGAAGCAGGATTTTCGTCTGTAATGTTTGACGGATCACATTATCCGATTGAAGAGAATGTTGAAAAGACAACTGAGCTTGTTAAGATATGCGAAGAAAAAGGACTCTCAATTGAGGCTGAGGTAGGCTCAATCGGAGGTGAAGAGGACGGCGTTATCGGTGCAGGTGAGTGCGCTGATCCTGACGAGTGTAAGGCTATTGCTGATCTTGGAGTTACAATGCTTGCTGCCGGAATCGGAAACATTCATGGTAAATATCCTGAGAACTGGGCAGGTCTTTCTTTCGATACACTTGCTGCTGTTAAGGAAAAGGTAGGAGATATGCCTCTCGTATTGCATGGCGGAACAGGAATCCCTGAGGACATGATTAAAAAGGCTATTTCTCTCGGCGTTGCTAAGATCAATGTTAATACTGAGTGCCAGCTTGCTTTCCAAGAGGCTACAAGAAAATATATTGAAGCAGGAAAAGATTTAGAGGGCAAGGGATTTGACCCAAGAAAGCTTTTAGCACCGGGATTTGAAGCTATTAAAGCTACAGTAAAAGAAAAAATGGAGCTTTTCGGTTCAATTGGCAAAGCTTAATGT
>USCU01000263.1 GCA_900553335.1 uncultured Ruminococcus sp.
CGTCGGCAGCGTCAGATGTGTATAAGAGACAGTATCAGCGCTGTCTGTATATGCGCCGTTACGCAAAATTCTTTTTCTCTTATGAGCCTTTTGTGTAAGTCTGTGTCTTTTATTTGTGTGCTGAAACTTTACCTTACCGGAGCCTGTTACTCTAAAACGCTTTTTTGCACCGGAATGTGTTTTTACCTTTGGCATATTATTTATCCTCCTTAAACAATTTACTTACCGGACTTAGGCAGAACAAACATTACTAAGCTTCTGCCCTCCATTTTTGCAGGTTTGTCAACATTACCGTATTCCGAAACCGCTTCTTTAAAGCGGCCCAGAAGCTCCTCACCAAGCTGAGGATGAGCAATACCTCTTTTTCTGAATCTTACTGAAACCTTAATCTTATCGCCGGATTTTAAGAATTTTACAGCCTGATTTACCTTTGTCTGAAAATCGTGGGTATCAATGGTAGATGACATTCTGACTTCCTTTACCTCAACGATCTTTTGATTTTTTCTGGCTTCCTTCTCCTTTTTTGACTGCTCAAACAAATACTTCCCGTAGTCCATTATCTTACAAACAGGCGGTTTTGCATTTGGAGCGATCTCAACTAAATCCATATCCCTGTCATATGCAATCTCTAAAGCATCCCTTGCGCTCATCATACCGAGCTGATTTCCTTCAGCATCAATGACACGGAGTTCTTTTCCTGTAACGGCTTCGTTGATTCTTAGTTCACCTTTGCTAATGTTTACGCACCTCCAAAAAATATTAAAAAAGAGTGCAGATAAAATCCGCACTCATACAATATCGGCTTAAGCCGTTTAATACTGTATTGACCTTTTTGCTTAACGCTTAAGGTGAGAACGGAGTTCTGCTTTGTTTTTACTAAAATAGTATATCAGACAAAAATCTCTTTGTCAAGCTTTTTTTAAAATTTTTTATCAAAGCTTATGAGTTACAAAAATATCGTAAATCGCTTTTGTAGCTTTTTTGAAATCCTCTTCCTGGACACCGATTATAATGTTAAGCTCGCTTGAACCCTGGTCGATCATTTTGACATTGACATGGCTGTGTGCAAGTGACGCAAATATTCTGCCGGCCGTTCCTCTGTTTGATTTCATTCCTCTTCCTACAACAGCAATAAGCGCAAGATCATACTCGATCTCAACCGAATCAGGATGTACGTTTCTGTGAAGTCCTGCCAATATCTCCTGCTCTTTCTTTGCAAACTCCTCTAAATGAACAATTACGCTCATCGTGTCAATTCCTGACGGCATATGCTCAAAAGAAATACCGTTTTTCTCAAAGACCTCTAAAACACGCCTTCCAAATCCAAGCTCAGAGTTCATCATATCTTTTTCGATATTTACAACAGCAAATCCTGTTTTTCCCGCAATTCCCGTAACAGTAAACTCAGGTTTTTGAGATGTAGACTCAACAATCATAGTTCCTGTATCCTCAGGAGCATTTGTGTTTTTTATATTGATTGGAATTCCTGCTTTTCTTACAGGGAAAATTGCGTCCTCATGCAAAACTGTAGCTCCCATATATGAAAGCTCTCTGAGTTCTTTATAGGTAATCGTTGTAATTGGACGAGGATCGTCTATAATCCTTGGATCTGCAATTAAAAATCCGGAAACATCAGTCCAGTTTTCATAAACATCTGCGCAAACAGCTGAAGCTACGATAGAACCGGTTATATCTGAACCGCCTCTTGAAAAAGTTTTAATAGTGTCGTTGGTCGATGATCCGTAGAATCCCGGAATAACCGCATATTCAACGCTTTCAAGCTTCTTTGAAAGCACATCTATAGTCTTTGCACTGTCATAAGTTCCATTCTCACTGAAAAAAATAACATCAGCAGCATCTATAAATTCAAAGCCTAAATATTCAGCAAGAACAATTCCGTTTAGATACTCTCCTCTTGAAGCAGCATAATCTCTTCCTGCTCTGGCTTCAAAACAAGTTTTGATTTTTGCAAATTCGTCTTCAAGAGAGATATCAAGCCCAAGATCTGCAATTATACCATTATAACGTTCTTTTATGGGCGCAAAAGCTTCAGTAAAGTCAACGCCCTTTGAAACCTTTGCATAGCAGTCATAAAGCATGTCAGTAACTTTTATATCGTCTTTAAATCTTTTTCCGGGTGCTGAAGGAACCACATACTGTCTCTTATACACATCTCCGAGCC
>USCU01000264.1 GCA_900553335.1 uncultured Ruminococcus sp.
CAGCGTCAGATGTGTATAAGAGACAGTCCTATAACTGTGGTGTGTATCGACTGATACATATTAGCTTTCGGAGTCGAGATATAGTCCTTGAATCTGTTTGGAATAGGCTTAAAAAGATCGTGGATTATTCCCAAAACCGCATAACACTCGGTTACATTATTTACAATTATCCTGACAGCATATTTATCATAAATCTGATCTAAGTCCTTGCCGTCACGGTACACCTTTTTATAAATTCCAAAATTTGATTTAACTCTTCCGTCAACATACGGAACAGGATCAAAATCCTGTTTTAATCTGTCTGTGATTTTTCTCTTAATGCTTTCTATTAAGGCGTCACGCTGATCCTTTCTCAAAAGCATCTGCTTATCAATTTCTTCATAAGCATAAGGATCTAAGAACTGGAACGCACGATCCTCCAGTTCTTCCTTGATCGGTCTTATCCCAAGTCTGTGGGCAAGCGGTGCATAGATATTCATAGTTTCAAGAGCCGTCGCTCTTCTCTTAACATCTGTTCTGTATTGAAGCGTCCTCATGTTGTGGAGTCTGTCACAGAGCTTTATGAGAATAACTCTTATATCCTGACTTGTTGCAAGAATTATCTTTCTTATATTTTCTGCCTGCTGCTCTTCCTTTGTAGCCATAGGAATTTTTCCGAGCTTTGTAACGCCGTCTACCAGCATAGCAACATCTGCGCCAAAGTCCTTTGAAAGCTCATCAAGCGTATATGCTGTGTCCTCGACCGTGTCATGAAGCAACGCAGCACAGATAGTATCTGTATCCATTCCCAAACTGAGCGCTATAAAAGCTACTGCTAAAGGGTGCGTTATATACGGTTCTCCCGAATCACGCTTTTGATCTTTATGAAGCTCCCTTGCCACTTCGTAAGCATGAACGATTTTATCCAAGTCATACTTCTTATCTTCTTTAGTTATTTTTTCAATAAATGCGTCAATTGTATATACAGGTTCCTGCATAACGCTTCCCCTTTCATAATTTTTATTCGCAAACAGATAATATACTGTTTTTAAGCGCTTGCAGAATATATGAATTCTCCAAATCAACCTTTTTCGTAACTTTCAGAGCCGTTACGCTCTGCTTTGAGGCTGATACTTCTACAAGCCCAAGCTCCTCGAAAACATCAAGGCATATTCTCAGCTTTGCATAATTTATGTTTTTACTTATCAAAGAAAAATACAGTTTATCAAATTTTACAGTTTTCAGCTCCTGAACCGTTTTATAAACCGCAACAAGCTCTGCTCTTTCGGGATTCATCGCTTTAATATACGAGATATCAAGATGTTCCCCTCTCTTAAACGCTTCGTATGCATCAAACGCCGCAAAATACCTGCTTTGATTTATTCCGCTTAAACGATAGTCCATTACTTTTATCATAAGGCTTTTATTGCCGTTATATTCGTTCACTGAGATATTTGTAAGCATATCAATTTTATCACCCCTTGAAAACTCAAGGCTTGAATTCGGGAAATTAAAGAAAAGAATCTGCTCAGATTTGCCTCCGTAGCTCACCGTAACTCTTGAATGCCTGCCCTTTCCTATGGAGTATATACTTAATACCGTTGCACCAAGCATCGCAAACACCGGCTCTTTATTTCCCTCTCCGTAAGGTTCTAAAACTGACATGGATTTTATGTTCTCAACACTAAGCTCACTCGGCGCTATAACCTTATCAGCACAAATCATAAGCTTCGGCATTTTATGAAAATTCTTTTCGCTGTAATTTAAAAGGATTTCTTTAAAGCTTTCTATATTCTCCTCTTTTACTGTAAACCCGCCTGCTTTTTCATGTCCTCCGAATTTAACAAGAATTTTTTTGCAGACGCTTAAAGCATCAAAAATATTATACCCTTCAACGCTTCTTGCAGAACCGACTCCTATTCCGTCATCATTTAATGATATTAAGAATACAGGTTTTGCAAAAAGATTTAATAGCTTTGCCGCAACAATTCCGATAACACCGTGATGCCAACCTCTTCCGGCAAGGACCAAAACACGCTCATGCAAAATATCGGGATACTCATCAATAAAAGCAAGTATTTCCGCTAGAATTTTATCCTGCGTTTCTTGCCTTTTTGAATTGAGAAATATAAGCTCATCGGCAAACTCCTCAGCTGATTCGTCCTCGTTGATAAGAGCCTGAAGAGCCG
>USCU01000265.1 GCA_900553335.1 uncultured Ruminococcus sp.
CGTTGACATAAAAACACATACTGAATGAGAATAAAAAAACTTAGAGGCAGAAATAACTGTGTCATAACAGTTTTTTTTATCAAGATTAGGCATTATAAATACATTCATAATATAAATCCTTTCAGGTTTTCTATCTCAAATTTTCAAAAGCGCTTTTAACTATTCCTGCAGCATCAATACATGTCTTTTCAGCACAATTCACAAGATGCAGAAGATATTCTTTATTGCCGTCGCCGCCGGTAATGGGTGAGTGAATTACGGATTTTACAGATAAGCCAATTATATTGCATTCATCACATATTTTATTTAAAGAATATATATGATCCTTTGGATTTTTGACAATACCTTTTTTGTTTAGTGCGCTTTTACCTGCTTCAAACTGTGGCTTTACAAGCACTACCGCTTCACCGTTCGGCTTTAAAATGCTTTTTATAGGGTTTAATGCGTAGCTGAGTGAAATAAATGATAAATCAGCGCAGACAAAATCTATACTTTCTTCAAATGTTTTCCCGTCAATATCTCGGACATTCATTCCTTCGATATTTATAACTCTTTCGTTGTTTCTAAGCTTTGGATCAAGCTGATCTCTTCCAACATCAACAGCATAAACTTTTTTTGCACCGTTTTGAAGCAAACAGTCGGTAAAACCTCCCGTAGACGCACCTAAATCAGCACAAATGAGTCCGCTTATTATTAAACCAAACTGTAAAATTGCCGCTTTTAGCTTATATCCTCCACGCCCTACAAATTCAGGGATATCAGAAGTTACGTCGATTTTATCATTGTCATCCACCAAAAAAGATGATTTTTTAATCATCTCGCCATTTACCAATACTTCTCCTGATGCTATAGCTTTTTGAGAGTAGGTTCTGCTTTTGAAAAATTCTTTAGAGGTTAAGTAAATATCAAGCCTTGTTTTCATTGCAATCTGCCTTTATTGTTTTATAGATTTTATCACTGGATAATCCTACACTGTCAATAGCTTCAAAAACAGAGGAATGCTTCACAAAATTCTCAATTGCATAAATCTTGATAGCGAAATTTACAGATGATATCTGCTGAGCTATAGAACCGTTTAATATTCCCTCTTCAAAAAAATAAGCTTTTTCATATCCCGATATTATATCAAACACCTGATCTTTTACAGGAAAGATCTGCACAAGCTTTAAAACATCAGCCTTTATGCCGTCGGCTGAAAGCCTTTCTGCGGCTTTTTCTACCTCGTTATGTAAACGTCCGTAAGTTACAATGAGAATCTTTCCTTCGTTTTTGTGATAAGTAAAGGAAGTATTTGTGTATTCACCTGTATCGGTTGATTCATCTTTACCTCTGGGATATCTTATGCAAACAAGTCCTTCATCACAATTAACAGCTTTTTCTACACATTTTCTCAATTCGCTGTAATTGCTTGGAGAATAAATCAACACACCCGGAATTGATGTCAGAAAAGAAACATCAAAAATACCCTGATGAGTTTCACCATCTTCGCCTACTATTCCTGCTCTGTCGATACCTATTACAGCGTGTGTTTTCGTTATAGCTAAGTCGTGAATCAACTGATCGTATCCTCTTTGCAAAAAAGAAGAATAAACAGCAAAAACAGGTATCATTCCTGCATTTGAAAGACCTGCTGAAAAAGTTACTGCGTGCTGCTCTGCTATCCCTACATCAAAAAATCTTTTTGGAAATCTTCTTGCGAATTTGTCAAGTCCTGTTCCATATTTCATAGCAGCTGTTACGGCACAGATGCGATTGTTCTTCGATGCAAGTTTTGTTACGGTTTCACCGAAAACTGCTGAAAAGCTGTCAGAAGAAATAACGTCCGGATTTCCTGTATCAAGATCAAACGCTCCCACTCCATGATAGCCGCCCGGGTTTTTCTCAGCAGGCTGATAGCCTTTACCTTTAATAGTGTTTACATGAACAACAACAGGACCGCCTATTGATTTTGCAGCTTTTAAAGCAAATTCAACGTCTTCTACATTATGCCCATTAACCGGACCTACAAACGTAAATCCGAGATCTTCAAAAAGTGTAGGAGTGTTATTTCTCAAAACCATAGTCTTAACAGCGTTCTTTGACGCTTTCATGGTCTTTTTCAAAGGCCTGTCTCTTATACACATCTCCGAGCCCACGAGACAAGAGGCAATCTC
>USCU01000266.1 GCA_900553335.1 uncultured Ruminococcus sp.
ACTCCGGAAGGAATCCGCATTCCCAAAGCATTAGTTCCTTATACGGGCTTTGATATTATCGACTAAGAAATCAACACTCCTATTGAAAGGAGAAATCGAAAATATTTTCAAAACTGAAAATCAACAATCACAAAAGAGCCATATCAAACTCTATTTTTGAGTAAGGATATGGCTCTTTTCATTACAAAATTTCAGAGTCTTTTTACACTTCCCAATAAGAGCATTTTATCAGATTATCTTTTCGTTTTCTTTTGGACAGCTTTCCCGTTTTCACTCTCAGAAAAACATCCTTGAAAAAAGCTCTCAAACCCGATACGATCAAAATTAAACACTCTCTTAGTTATTCTTTCAAAAGAAATTCATCGATAATTTTCTTGAATTCTTCTTTCCCGATAGCTCCTTGTATCATCTGCGGTTGTCCGTTCATCGGGATAAATAACAGCGAAGGAATAGAACGAATGCCAAAATCGGCAGCCAACTCCTGCTCTTGATCTGTATCGATTTTATAAATATAAATCTGATCTTTATATTCCTTTGCCAAATCATCTAAAATCGGAGCAACAGCTTTACACGGACCGCACCAAGTGGCATAAAAATCTATGATTGCCGGCTTATCTCCACGATATACCCATGTGTCCGGATTCTTTTCATAATCCGCCACCTTATCCAAAAACTGTACTTTATTCAGGTGAACCGGAACATTTTCCGGCTCATTACTTAAAACGGATTGTGTCTCATCCGAAATATTCTCTTTTTCCGGCTTACTTTGTCCATTACAGGCCACAAATAAAGGAAACAGTAAAAATGCGAATACAAAATTTTTCATAACCAACCTTGTCTTATAATTACCTTCTGTTACAATTTTTTTCAAATATCGGCTGCAAAATATCCGGTACAGGAACACTTCCGCAAACCATTCCTTGCAAACATTCCCGACCTTTTACCGTCAAATGAAAATACATCTGACGCTTATCCCGTTCTCCTAAAACACGTTCTATCAATCCTTTTCCTTCAACCGAACCTATCATTTTCGAAGTATGGGAACAAGTCATTCCCGTACTTTCCGCAATTTCGCCGGACGATAGAGATGCATTTTCTAAACAACAAAGTACCATCGCTTCATTCAGCCCTACTCCATGTACTTTCTCAAAATCCCGTTCGAAGTCGTTTAACGCCCGGTATATATCCCGCATAATACATATATTTCTCATAACTCCTTAAATAAAAAGATTCACATTAGATTCATCCGCCTTAGCCATATATGTAGCTACTCCGCCTACAGAAACCTCATCCAGCAACTCTTCGGGATGTATGCCCA
This sequence comes from uncultured Ruminococcus sp., assembly GCA_900553335.1. Taxonomy (GTDB): domain Bacteria; phylum Bacillota; class Clostridia; order Oscillospirales; family Ruminococcaceae; genus UMGS1601. Next base: position 1,319 of record USCU01000266.1, read on the forward strand.
TAACATCCATAGACATTTGGCAAGCAATAAACTCTACTCCGTTTTCCAAAGCCTGACGTCGCATAGATTCTAACGAATCTACACCTTTCTTACTCATCAAAAAGCGCATCATACGTCTACCCAATCCTCCCATATTCATTTTGGAGAGTTTGAGTTTCAAAGAGTCCGAAGGCAGCATAAATCCGAACATCCTGCCAAAAATATCTTTCTTAACCTTTGGTTTTATCTCCTTCTTTATAACATTCAGACCCCAGAACGTAAAAAACAAAGTCACCTTTCCTCCTGTTGCAGCCGCACCGTTTGCCAATACAAATGTAGCCAAAGCCTTATCCAAATCATCGCTAAACAGAATAAAAGTTTTCCCTTTGGGAGTACTACATACCGACTGAACGTCCACATCTTTCTTCACATTCTTTTCAACTACAGTCGAGAATCTTCCCGATGCTTCCGTTTGAGCGATAAGCTTATGCCCTGTCTGCTTACACCACGCAGCACTGTCTCTTAAGAAACCCGGATCAGAGGAAATCAACTCTACACGTTCTCCCGGCGCTATCTCATCGATACTTTTCTTCAGTTTGAGTATAGGCCCCGGACATTGCAATCCGCACGCATCCACGGTTAAGACGCCAACCGGCTTTTGCGCTTTCTGATTATCGATATCCTGAATAACCGCATCCGGTTCACACTGCGGAATTTCAGGAGAGAGAGAATGCATTACTGCGCTATAAGTTTTATATCCGCCCGAAAGATTTTTCACCTCTTGAAATCCGTTTCCTTTCAAAATACAAGAAGCCAAATACCCTCTTAAGCCGACAGCACAATATACATATAC
>USCU01000267.1 GCA_900553335.1 uncultured Ruminococcus sp.
CCGTTGAGAGCAAAGCAACAATTCAGCATTTCCAACAAAGCAATGTTAATCATTTTGTGCATATTTACCTCTTAAAGCTTTTGGTGATTGAATTTATAAATGATATATGATATACTAATCCCGTAAAAATAAAATTAAAAATTTGGTGAAAGATATGAAAGAAGTTTTTATGTACACAGACGGCGCTTGTTCTGGAAATCCGGGTCCGGGCGGATTCGGCACAATTTTAAAATACGGCAGGCACGAAAAAGAAATATCGGGAGGAGCAGCTGTTACTACAAACAACCGTATGGAGCTTAGCGCTGTTATAGCAGGTCTTAGCGCATTAAAAGAGCCTTGCAGCGTATCCGTTTACTCAGATTCAAAATATGTTGTTGATGCAGTAAATTTAGGCTGGGCTGAGAGTTGGAAGAAAAACGGCTGGAAAAAAAGCAATAAAGAACCTGCACTAAACACTGATCTTTGGGAAAAGCTGTTAGCCTTGATTAACATTCATAAGGTTTCTTTTTATTGGGTCAAGGGACACGCAGGACACCCCGAAAACGAGAGATGCGACGCTTTGGCGGTTGCCGAGAGCAAAAACTATGCCACTCACAATATTCTTTAACTTGCAAAAAATTTTGATCAAGTATATAATATAACTAAATTAAGGTGTCCCGGCATCAATGGGCGGAGGGTTCCGCTTAATTCTTTCAGCGGTGGGATAGGATCATCCGCTGAAAACGTTGAACAAAGGGGCTGCACCCCTTATTGAAGTCGTTTCAAGTAAAATTTAATACAAAGGACTGATTTAATAAATGGATAAAAAAATCATTTATTGCGATAACGCAGCTACTACGGCTGTCAGCAAAAAAGCTCTTGAAGCAGCACTACCCTATTTTACTGAAGAATACGGCAACGCCTCAAGCATTTATATGCACGGGCAGAATGCTGCCAAGGCAGTTCTCGCTGCAAGAGAAAGAGTCGCAGCAATTCTAGGCTGTAAAAGCAATGAGATTTATTTTACTTCAGGAGGCTCAGAGGCTGACAACTGGGCAATCAAGGGAGCTGCACTTTTAGGAAAGGCAAAAGGCAAAAACCATATAATCACAACGGTTTTTGAACACCACGCTGTTTTGCATACCTGCAAGTTTTTGGAAAGTCAGGGCTTTGAGGTAACTTATGTTCCTGTTGATAAAAACGGTCTTGTAAATCCCGAAGATATAAAAAATGCGATCAAGGATACGACCTGTCTTGTTACAGTTATGTTTGCAAACAACGAAATCGGTACTATTCAGCCTATTGAGGAGATTGCAAAGATTTGCAAGGAAAGAAAAATCTATTTCCACACCGATGCCGTACAGGCTATAGGAAACATAGATATAAACGTTAAGGAAATGGGAATAGACATGCTTTCGCTTTCAGGTCATAAAATACACGCTCCCAAAGGTATCGGAGCGCTTTATGTCAGAGCAGGAATAAATCTTCCTAACCTCATACACGGAGGAGCGCAGGAAAGAAATAAAAGGGCAGGAACAGAAAATGTTCCGGGAATCGTCGCACTCGCTGTCGCTATGGAGGATGCTTGCGCCGATATTTCAGCAAAGCAGGAAAGACTTTCTAAAAAAAGAGATAAGCTTATTGACGGAATTTTAAACATTCAGCAGACAAGACTTAACGGCGACAGATCAAAAAGACTTTGCTCAAACGTCAATATTTCAATTCGAGGAATTGAGGGGGAAAGCCTACTGCTGATGCTTGATATGTACGGGATACTTGCCTCAAGCGGTTCGGCCTGTACATCTGGAAGTTTAGACCCGTCGCATGTTTTGCTTTCTATCGGACTTCCTCATGAAATTGCTCACGGATCGCTTCGCCTTTCAATATCAGACGAGACAACCGATGAAGATATAGATTACATTCTTGAAACAATACCAAAGGTTGTTGACAGATTGAGAACAATGTCACCCCTTTGGGAAAGAATATGTAAAAACGAAGGCTTAACGGGAACGATATAACTGTATAATAAATCTTACATCAAAGGAGAATTAATCATGATATATTCTGAAAAAGTAATGGATCACTTCGCTAATCCGAGAAATGTCGGAGAAATCGAAAACGCTGACGGTGTAGGCGAGGTAGGAAACGCTAAATGCGGAGATATAA
>USCU01000268.1 GCA_900553335.1 uncultured Ruminococcus sp.
CGACACTTGCTCATACTCTTCTTTTTCTATATCTTTATCCGATTTAAAATAAATAATAATCGGCTTTACAAGAAAAGCCATCAGCAAAAGATAAACCACTACGACAAGTATATTCCATATATTCATGCCGTTTATTATAAACGCCAAAACTGCACAGACAATAAAAAATCCGGTTAAAATTAAAACAAACTGAAGCAAGTCAGAAAAATAGGAATTCACAACCTTAGTATATTTCTCTTTCATTATAAACCTCCGAATAATAAGCTTTGCTGTTAGTATATCATAAATGAAAAAACATTTCAAGGTCTAAAGAGCGAATAGATCTCTGACGTATTTATTTTTGCATTTTTGAGGTGATATTTTATTATTTTTTCTTGACAAGTCCCATCAACTGGTGTATAATACATAATTGTGAATGCTGCTATGGCTCAGGAGGTAGAGCACTTCCTTGGTAAGGAAGAGGTCACCGGTTCAAATCCGGTTAGCAGCTCCAGCGGCGAGCCGCCGCAGACAGCCGCCTTTGGCAAATATGCTAAGGGCGGATTTTTTGTTTGACAGCGGTTTGTACTTAGATTCAGAGTTCGGCATTATGAATTAATTTATCTTACCTATTGACAAAATCATATATTGGGTGTATTATATTATTGCTGACAAGCTCAGCACCCTTATCACGAGCGGTGGAGGAATCAGGTCCTTTGAAGCCCGGCAACCTATTTTAAAATAAGGTGCTAAATCCTGCGGATATTCCGAAAGATGAGGTTATAAGTTTTGACACTTAGCATTCTCGTTTCGGAGAATGCTTATTTTTATGTATGAAAGGACGAAAATTATGTCGAGATATCTTTTTACATCAGAATCTGTTACTGAAGGGCATCCGGACAAAATCTGTGACGCTGTTTCAGATGCTATTTTAGATGAACTTTTATTAAACGACCCATACTCGAGAGTTGCCTGTGAAACTGTTACTACAACAGGTATGATTTTGTGCATGGGCGAAATATCCACAAAAGCGCAGATCGACATTCCTGAAGTCGTTAGGAAAACTGTAGCTGAAATCGGCTACACAAGCGACGAGTTCGGGTTTAATTCAAATACCTGTGCTGTATTTACAACTATAGACAAGCAGTCCCCAGACATTGCTCAGGGAGTTGATAACGCTCTTGAAGGCAGAGATGAAAACCTAAACGATATAGGTGCGGGAGATCAAGGAATGATGTTCGGGTATGCCTGCGATGAAACACCTGAGCTTATGCCTTTACCTATTAGCCTTGCTCATAAGCTTGCTAAAAGACTTACAGATGTCAGAAAGTCAGGACTTCTTTCATATCTTCGCCCTGACGGAAAAAGCCAAGTCAGTGTTGAATACGATGAAAACGGAACGGCTGTCCGTGTTGATACAGTAGTTATTTCTACTCAGCATTCCGAAGATGTAACACTTGAGCAAATAAGAGAAGATATAATCAAAAACGTTATAAAAGAGATTATCCCTGAAAGACTTTTGGATGAAGATACAAAATACTATGTAAACCCTACAGGAAGATTTGTCGTTGGCGGCCCAATGGGAGATTCGGGACTTACAGGACGAAAGATTATTGTTGACACATACGGCGGAATGGGACGTCACGGCGGCGGTGCTTTTTCAGGAAAAGACCCGACAAAGGTTGACCGTTCAGCTGCTTACATGGCAAGATATGTAGCTAAAAATATAGTCGCAGCAGGACTTGCTAAAAAATGCGAGGTTCAGCTTGCATACGCAATCGGCGTTGCTTCTCCTGTTTCGGTAATGGTTGACGTAAACACGTTCGGAACATCAAGCGTAAGCGGTGATAAAATTGCTGATGCCGTTAAGGAAGTTTTCGACCTTCGGCCGTCGGCTATTATAAAAGAGCTTGACCTTCGCCGCCCGCAATATAAACAGCTTGCCGCATACGGGCATATGGGCAGAGAAGATCTGGGCGTTAAATGGGAGCAAACCGATAAGGTCGATGAATTAAAGGCCGCTCTTAGCAAATAAAAATATTTAATTTTTAAATTAAATAAAAATTAAGCACTTCAAGATAATTCTACCTTGAAGTGCTTTCTGTTTGTCGAAAAGCACACTTTTAAAATATTGTCGCGTAGGCGGACATGTGCCGACGCAGCG
>USCU01000269.1 GCA_900553335.1 uncultured Ruminococcus sp.
CGAGATTGCCTCTTGTCTCGTGGGCTCGGAGATGTGTATAAGAGACAGATTGTAACTTAAAATTTTTGACTGCTGCGTTTTTTGTTATACCTTTTTTACAAATCGCAAAAAATGCGGAAAAAAGTCTTGACAAATCAACAGATTTGGAATATACTAATTATTGTAAACAGCAAAGGCGCTGTGAGCATTATGGTATGCTCGCAGTGTCTTTTTTTATTTTAATAATTTATGAATGGAGGATATCACATATGAGCAACGTTCCGGAGCTATTTGCAGAAGACGTATTTAACCTGAAGGTTATGAAAGAACGACTTCCAAAGGAAACATTCAAGGCTCTAAAAAAGACTATCGAAGATGGTACGCCGCTTGACACCAATGTTGCAAATGTTGTTGCAAACGCAATGAAGGATTGGGCAATAGAAAAAGGTGCAACTCACTTTACTCACTGGTTCCAGCCTATGACGGGTATCACCGCTGAAAAGCATGACAGCTTTATTTCCCCTGCAGCTGACGGTCAGGTAATTATGGAGTTTTCGGGAAAAGAGCTTATCAAGGGAGAACCTGACGCATCAAGCTTTCCGTCAGGAGGCTTAAGAGCTACGTTTGAGGCAAGAGGATATACCGCATGGGATCCTACTTCCTTTGCATTTATAAAAGACGGCTCTCTTTGCATTCCTACAGCATTTTGTTCATATACAGGAGAGGCTCTTGACAAAAAGACTCCTCTTCTTCGTTCAATGGAGTCTGTAAACAAGTCGGCTGTTAAAATTTTGAAGCTTTTCGGAAGCGATGCTAAGCGTGTAACCTCAACGGTCGGTGCAGAGCAGGAATACTTCCTTATCGAAAGAGAAGACTACTCAAAGAGAAAAGACCTTATTTATACAGGAAGAACACTTTACGGTGCACCTGCTCCGAAAGGACAGGAGCTTGAAGATCACTACTTCGGCTCTGTAAAAATGAGAGTTTCCGCATACATGAAAGATCTTGACGAGGAGCTTTGGAAACTCGGTATAATGGCAAAAACCAAGCACAACGAGGTCGCTCCTGCACAGCACGAGCTTGCTCCGATTTTCTCCACTACAAATATAGCAACCGACCACAACCAGCTTACTATGGAAGCTATGAGAAAGGTTGCCAAGAAGCACGGCTTTAAATGTCTTCTTCACGAGAAGCCTTTCGCAGGAGTCAACGGCAGCGGCAAGCACAACAACTGGTCGCTTTCAACAGACACAGGAGTAAACCTTCTTGATCCCGGAAAAACACCTGCAGAGAACGCACAGTTCCTAACCTTCTTAGTAGCCGTAATTAAGGCTGTTAATAAATATCAGGATCTTTTAAGAATTTCCGTTGCAACTGCCGGAAACGACCACAGATTAGGCGCAAATGAAGCACCTCCTGCTATTATCTCAATCTTCTTGGGAGATGAGCTTACAGCTATTCTCGATGCCATCCGAAACGATGTCGATTACGACGGCGACGGTGTTGCTGATCTTCAAATCGGAGCAGATGTTTTACCGTCCTTCCCTAAGGATAACACAGACAGAAACCGAACATCTCCTTTTGCATTCACAGGAAACAAGTTTGAGTTCAGAATGCCCGGTTCAAAGCTTTCTGTTGCAGGTCCTAACACAGTTCTCAACACAATTGTTTCAGAAGTATTAGATGAATTTTATGATGAGCTTAAGGATGCTGAGGACTTTAACACTGCGCTTCACGATCTTATTAAGAAAACTATAAACGAAAACTGGAATATCATTTTTAACGGCGATGGATACAGCGGTCAATGGCCTATTGAAGCTGAAAAGAGAGGACTTTTGAATCTTAAGTCAACTCCTGAGGCTATTCCTCATTTCGCTGATGCTAAAAACATAGAAGTTTTTGAAAAGCATGGTGTTTATACTGAAACTGAAATTCATTCCCGTGTAGAGATTCTCCTTGAAGAATATACAAAGATTTTGAACATTGAAGCTCTGACAATGGTTGACATGGCTAAAAAGGATATTCTTCCTGCTATTACAGAATATGTCAAGGATCTTGCAAGCACTGCAAAACTTTCTAAGGAGTGCGGAGCAGAAGCCTTGTTTGAAACCTGTCTCTTATACACATCTGACGCTGCCGACGATCTACTCTGTGTAGAT
>USCU01000270.1 GCA_900553335.1 uncultured Ruminococcus sp.
GATGAAGAGACCGCCGCATTGGCTTGGTGTTATTCTCGAAACGCTGAGTACGAAAATGCCATAAAAATGTATGATGATATGATTCAACGCCAACCACAGAAAGCAAAATGGTATTACGGAAAAGGCTACCAGTTTTACATGCAAAAAGATTGGGAAAAAGCAATTGAGAGTTTTTCTGTAGCATTATCGTTATTCGAAAATTATTTGGTTGTAAAATATCGAATTGCTTACGCTTATTTGCAGTTATCTGGTAACAAAATGCAATGGTCTAAAGATACATTTTGGAAAGCAATTCGACATTTAGAAGATTGCCATAAAATTTTTTCGTCGTACACGCCTGATGAACAGAAAAAGCACGTTGCTACATATGCGGATATTTGTGCATTGCACGGAAAGACAATTATGGCCTCCGAACGATACCTTGATAAAAGTATTGAACTCTTAAAAAAGCTAACGCTTTAAAAGCAGATGATGATTTTAAGTATCAACTTGCAAAAGCATTTTATTTAAAAAAGCAATATAATGATGCATTGACAGCATTACCAAAAAGCGATAAGCACTATTATGTTCCTGAATTACATAGTCAAATTTTGTCTGACAGCGGGAAATATCAGGAATCTAATGAAATTCTTTTAAAAATAATCACATTTCGTAAGAAAGATTATTTGTTCAGGAGAATTGCTGAAAACTACTTGAAAATGTCTATGGTTAATAAAGCAGAATGTTATTCCCAAAAAGCAATTTCCATGAACAAGCGCAATTATAAGAATTATTTAACACTGGGAATTGCGCTTAAAGAAAAAACAATGTATAAATCGGCAATAGATAATTTCGAAAAAGCTCGGCTCGCTAAACAAAGACAATATAAATTGGATTGTTCAGAAGCAATTGTATTAATCGATGATATAAATCGTCTTACAAATAATAGTCCTACTGATATCCCCATGGTTGAATCTGTTCATAATGTGCATGTTCATGAAGGTCAAGTAATTAAGTATAATCAGAACAAAGGTTATGGCTTTATAAAAGATTTTCAATCTAAAGAAAACATATTCTTTCACATATCTAACTTTCCACTTAAAGAAGCTATGATAGGACAAGAAGTAAAATACGAAATCGAGCAAACCTCGAAAGGTGAAAAAGCAATAAATATTGTTATTTAAAACTGCCATAAGCCACATTATAATAATTATTCACAAAGGAGGTCTGACAGTGATACTCGACAAAAAGCAGATGACTGAAGAAGACATCAAGCTACAATATATAACTCCTGCGATACAGGCAAAATGGGGACTTGACCGTATTACGATGGAAACTAAAATAACCGATGGCCGTATCAATCTGAAAGGTAATATTGTAATCCGAGAAAAGCCTAAGAAGGCTGATTATGTCCTGTACTTAACTCAAAATAAGCCTATCGCTATTGTTGAAGCCAAGGATAACAATCATTCTGTTTCTTTCGGCTTGCAGCAAGCGATTACCTATGCAAAAATGCAGGATATTCCGTTTGCGTACAGTTCAAACGGCGACGGTTTTCAAGAGCACGACCTTCTGACCGGTTTGGAACGCACACTGTCTATGGACGAATTTCCGACTGTGGACGAGCTTACCGCCCGCCTTGAAAGCGAAGCAAACGACGGAGACGGCATCTCTGCAAACGAGAAAAAAGTTATCAATCAACCCTACTATTCCAGCCAAAATACTTATGATCCGAGATATTATCAGCGTAATGCTATTAACCGAACTGTTGAAACCATAGCAAAAGGACAAAATCGCTTACTTCTCGTTATGGCAACGGGTACAGGCAAAACCTATACGGCGTTTCAAATTGTTTACCGTCTGCTAAAAAGCGGGCTCAAAAAGAAAGTCCTGTATTTGGCTGACCGCAATATCCTTGTAGATCAGTCGATTCAGCAAGATTTCTCTCCCCTTGAAAAAACAATACATAAGATCAACTTTGCAAAAGACGATCCCGTTACCATAACTTCGCATGAGGTATATTTCTCCCTTTATCAACAGCTTGCGGGCAACGAAGAAAACGAAGAGGAAGATGCCGGCGAAGAAGCAGTTGCACGCTTTGCAAAACTCTTTAATAAAGATTTCTTTGACCTTATCATCGTTGACGAGTGTCATAGAG
>USCU01000271.1 GCA_900553335.1 uncultured Ruminococcus sp.
GCCCAGGAGCTGTCCGTTAGAATCTCCTGCGTCTTGGATAGAGTCCTTAAGTCCTCCCGTTTCTCTTACGATAGGAATTGTGCCGTATCTGAGAGAAATCATCTGAGCAAGTCCGCAAGGCTCGCTTTGCGATGGCATCAAAAACATATCCGCACCGGCATATATTTTCTTTGAAAGTGCAGGAATAAATCCTATTTTAACTCCGACTCTGTCCGGATAGCGATAGCTCATTTCAGTAAAGAAATCCTCGTAAACCTTTTCTCCGCTTCCCAAAATAGCAAACTTATATCCTAAATTAACAATATCCTCAAAGACATATTTTATAAGATCAAGTCCCTTATGGGAAACAAACCTTGTAACTATTCCGATAACAGGTTCTTTTCCGTCAGAAATTCCCATTTCCTCACAAAGAGCCCTCTTACAAACCTTTTTACCCATCTTATTATTAAGTCCGTAATTTCTGGCTATGATCGGATCAGTTTCCGGATTGTAAATATTTTGATCAATTCCGTTTAAAAATCCACATAGCTTATACTGTTTTCCTGCAAGCGCTCTGTCAAGACCGTGAGAATACCAAGGATCTAAAATCTCCCAAGCATACGTAGGAGAAACAGTTGTAACTTTATCGGAAACCTCAATTGCCGCCTTCATGAAGTTTACATCACCGTCATAAGAAAGCAGGTCGGTATGATAAAGCGGAATACCCATAATATCCCCGATAAGATCAAGTCCGTATCTTCCCTGATACTGAATGTTATGAATTGTAAATACCGTTTTTATATCCTCGTAACCTGACTGATATCTGTAAAAAATGTCGTAGTAAACGGGAACTAAAGCCGTCTGCCAATCGTTTGCATTTATAACATTCGGCTTAAAGTCAATATAACGAATAAGCTCCAAAACCGCACGAGAGAAAAAAACATATCTCTCTGCATCATCATAAAAGCCGTAAAGACCATTTCTTCCGAAATAATATTCATTATCTAACAGATAATATGTAACTCCGTTTATATTTCCCACAAACACTCCGCAATACTGATTTCTCCATGCGACAGGAACTGTAAAATTAGTCAAAAAAGTAAGGCCTTCCTTTAGCTCCTGCTTTATCTGTCCGTACATTGGAATAACAACTCTGCAATCATGTCCCTGTGCATTAATCGCCGCCGGAAGAGATCCTGCAACATCTGCAAGTCCGCCCGATGCAATATAAGGGAGAGCTTCTGACGCTGTATATAAAATATTCATAAATATCCCCTTTTCTTTATTTGATAACCTTATCATAACACAAAAGCTTCATCAACACAAGTATTTGATGAAGCCTTTGCCGATAATTTTCAATTTAACGATCGGCACTATACTTTTGCATACTTCGCTACATATATAGGGAAAGTTTCCGAGCTTGAAAGGCTTCTTTCATCGTCTACAACAACATTTTTATCGGTTATCGCATAGTCAATCGTTGCGTTTTCACCTACAACAGTATCCTGCATCAGAATAGAATTCTTAACAACCGAGCCTTTTCCTATTTTTACGCCTCTGAACAAGATGCAGTTTTCAACCTCACCGTCTATTACACATCCGTCAGCGATCAGCGAATTTGTAACTTTGCTGTCAAGACCGTATTTTGAAGGTGCATTGTCCTTTAGCTTTGTGTAAATCGGAGAATTCATATTAAACAGCTGCTTGGAATTTTTAACGTCTAAAAGCTCCATATTGGCATGATAGTAAGAAAGGATACTGCAGATCTGTTTATAATAGCCCTGATAATCATACGCCATTATCTTAAGCTCGTTCTTTTTAGCCTGCAAAACATCTCTTTCAAAGCTGTACATTCCCTTTGCTGTATAAGACATAATGATGTCAATAAGTAAATCTTTTTTAACAACATACATATTGAGGTTTAATGCTCCCGTTCCCTCAAGACCACTATGAATAAGAACCTCCTGAACTCGCCCACGACTGTCAACTGTCATAAAAGTTCCCTGTTTTGTTTCGTATGAGTTAAGCTTGCCTGTGCTTGTGACAACGGTTATGTCAGCTCCGCTCTTTTCGTGAAAATCGACGATAGGTCTGTAATCTATATTTGCAATTACGTCACAGTCGCTCATTAAAACATAATCCTGAGGGGCATGA
>USCU01000272.1 GCA_900553335.1 uncultured Ruminococcus sp.
CATTAAATCCCTCAAAAACTACATAGTCGGAATAATCCTTAAAATACTCCGCAATCTGCGTCCAGAGCTTATTAAATATCACCTTACAGTCCTCAAGGCTGTTTCTTCTTATGATAAACTCATCAAAATGGTGAATATTAACCACTGCATAAACTCCTGCATTTCTGCAATAATCAACTATCTCTCCGACACGGGCAAGATATTCCTTGTTGATAGTATACGTTCCGTCATTCACCATCATATTTCCCCAGAACACAGGTATTCTTACAGTATTAAATCCGGCAGCTTTCATACCGTTTATCATATCCTGCGTAGTAATCGGCGCTCCCCAGCATCTTTCATAGTCTGACGTCTGATTGTTTCCTGATCTGAGCGGCCATGTGTATGTGATGCTTTCGCAGTTTGTAGCGTCATACGCCTCCATTGTGTTGCCTAGATTAAGGCCCAGCCCCATCTCTTTTGACATCTGCATAGCTGTAATTTTTCGCATAACTCCGTTATCTGCGGCGCTTACCTCTTTAGCAAACGCAAATGACGAGCAAACGGACACAGCCATGACCGCTGCTGCTGAAATTATGCTTAATAATGCCTTCCTAAATTTTTTCATAAGAACCTCCTTAATAATTTATACTAAACCGCAAATTCCTCATGCTGAGAATTATACAACTTATAGTATTCTCCTTGTTTTTCAATTAGCTGATCATGCGTTCCGCACTCAACTATTCCCTTGTTATCAATATACATTATCTTATCGCAGTTTTTTATAGTCGAAAGCCTGTGTGCTATTACAAAACTCGTTCTTCCTTCCATAAGCCTGAAAAGTCCCTCCTGCAAAAGTCTTTCCGTACGGGCATCAATAGAAGAAGTCGCTTCATCCAAAATCAAGATCTTCGGATCAGACAAAAGCGTTCTTGCAAACGAAATAAGCTGTTTTTGTCCGCCGGAAAGCATTGAGCCACGCTCGTTTACTTCGGTAAGATAACCTTTCGGCATATGTTCGATAAACTCGCTTGCACATACCGTTTCACACGCTTTTTTTATTTCCTCAGGCTTAGCGTCAAGTCTGCCGTAACGAATGTTATCCAAAATAGTTCCGCTGAAAATAAAGCTGTCCTGAAGCATGATTCCCATCTGGGAACGAAGCGAGTGAAGCGTTACCTCTGAAACATCATTTCCGTCAATAGTGATCTTTCCGCTGTCAATATCATAAAACCTTGATATAAGAGATACTATCGTCGATTTTCCTGCTCCCGTAGGTCCTACAAGAGCAATGCTTTCTCCCGGCCTTACTTCAAACGATACGTTCTCCAAAACCGTTTTATCCTTCTCATACGAAAACGTAACATTTTCAAACGAAACGCTTCCCTTTATTTTCGGAAGCTCAAACGCTCCCTCTTTATCGGTAATAGCCGGCGGCTCGTCAAGCGTTTCAAAAATTCTTTCTAAATAGGCTATGTTATTTATAAAATTATTGAAGATGTTTGATAAGTTGATGATCGGCTGCCAAAAACTCGAAGCATAGCTGGTCATTGCAGCAATCGTTCCGAGGGTTACATACGCTGGAGATATTATCAAAAGACCTACTGCATATATTGCGGTACGAACTATGATAGAGATGTTGTCAACGGCAGGGGCAACTAAATTTGAAAACTTTACCGCTTTCATCCAGACGCTCCTATAGGAATCCGAAAGTGAATCGAAAATCTCAGCGTTTTGTTCTTCTCTTGTAAACGCCTGAGTGATTCTTGCGCCTGTAATGCTCTCCTGTAAATATGCGTTAAGATTAGAGCTTTTATTAGATACCTGCTGCCATGCCTTTCTCTGAAACTTTTTTATTACAACCATAATCACTGCAAAAACCGGAATTCCCGATAAAACCACAAGAGATAGCTTTACGTTTACAAAAAACATAAATATCAAAATAAAGAACATATTTAAAAGCTCAAGCACAACATTTATAATTCCATTGGAAAGCATATCAGAAACTGAATTTACATAATTTACAATACGAATAAGTATTTTTCCGTGCGGACGGTTATCGTAATACCTGTCTCTTATACACATCTGACGCTGCCGACGATCTACTCTGTGTAGA
>USCU01000273.1 GCA_900553335.1 uncultured Ruminococcus sp.
TGTCTTTATAGCTGAAATCAGTCCTGCTATAGTGTTGGTGCTTCCCGGAGAAACTACAGAGGTAGTCACTCCTGATGATGTAGCATCAAAAAATGACGAGTCCAACGGATAAATAGCATCTGCAGTATCAAGCTGAGGCGTAACCGGATCGGAATCCTCATTAAAATCTTCTCCCTCAATACCTACACCGCTTGTAAAAAGTCCAAGATGAGAATGAGCATCAATAAACCCCGGATACACATCGGCGCCGCCGAGATCTATCCCTTCACCATTCCAATCTGAACCGATTTTTGAAATAGTCTTACCGTCCGTTTCAATATATCCGTTATAAATCACATCACTGTTATCATTCATTGTGTGAATTGTCGCATTTTTTAAAATCATAAGCTTTAATCCTTAATATAAACTCTCTTCATTCTCTGTTCTTTGATAGGTTTATCATTGTAATCGCACTCAACAGCTGCGATTTCGTCAACTACTTCGATTCCCTCGACAACATTACCGAAAGCAGCATAATTACCGTCCAGATGAGGAGCGTCCGCATGCATAATAAAGAACTGAGAGGAAGCAGAGTTCGGCATCATACTTCTCGCCATTGAAATAACTCCCCTCGTATGTTTTATATCATTCTTAACGCCGTTTGATAAAAACTCACCCTTTATCTTTTCTTTGGCTCCTCCCATTCCTGTTCCCTCGGGATCGCCGCCTTGAATCATAAATCCGGGAATTACCCTGTGAAAAATAAGTCCGTCGTAAAAGCCCTCTGATACAAGCTTTACAAAGTTTTTCACGGTAATAGGCGCAGCCTCGGGATAAAGCTCAATTTTAATTTCCTTACCGTTTTCCATTTCAATTACTACCATTATAAATATCTCCTTTATCTTTTTATGTACTGATTATACAACAGAATGACGAAAAAATCAATCGTACTTTTTGTGCCAAGATTATCGTCAAATTTAAAGCACTAAGTCCTTGACATAAACAAATAAAACTGATAAAATTAAGTAACGAGTTTTGCATAAAAATTTTGTTTAAAGTATTGTTTTGATCGTCAGTTCTTTTTCGGGAACTTCTATTTAGGCTGATGTTATGGGATATAGCTAAAATACAGTTTTTATTACAATCAGCGTATGAGGTAAGGATATGAACAAATTCAAATATTTGATCGCTGCGGCTATGGCTTTATGTTTTATTACGGTCAGCGCAGGCTGCGATTCTGTAGGCTATAAAAACAATTCATCAAACCAAACAGATGCAGCAATCGAATCAAATTCTGCATATTCGGATAACATTGATGAGAACACCGTAGTAAGCAATTCTACTGAATCTTCACAAGCTGTAAACGCTGCTGAGAAAAGAATACAGCCGACTACTGAGCCTTCTACGGAAGCGCTTACGGAATTTATCACACAGGAATATAATCCGACTCAAGTATCCGATAATTCATATAACTACTCGTTTTCGCTTTCGGGCTTTGATTCAGTTACTTCATTGCCTGACTTTGAAAACTGTCTTGACAAGCTTCAAACCATTATAAATAACTCGAATTTTAATCTTGCATTCTGCTTTAAAAATATCGAAAGCGGAGCATCTGTTGATTTTAATGAAAACAACAGATTCATGACCTGTTCAACTATTAAAGTACCTTTTGTAAAATCGCTTCTTGAACAAAACATAAATCTTGATCAAAAGATTGCAAAAACGCTTACATGGTCAGGCGACAGCGGATATGTAGCTTCCCTTCCTTATGGAACACAGCTTACTGTAAAAGAGCTTATTCGCCGCACCGTTTCTCACAGCGACAATTCTGCGTATTACAATCTTCACGGATACTTTGGATATAATCAGTTTAATATCAATCAGTCAAGGCTCGGAACGTCAGTACGTCTAGGCAGTTCTTGGATATTTACATATTGCTCAGCTTCGGAAATGCTAAAAAACTACGAGGACGTCTACAACTATATTCAGACAGGCAAAAACGGCGACTTACTAAAAAGCTGTATGACGGCGGACGATGTTGATGTAAATATGCAGGTACGTTCGGCTTTAGAATCAAAATATACTGTTGCCGAAAAGTACGGCTCACAGT
>USCU01000274.1 GCA_900553335.1 uncultured Ruminococcus sp.
GCGTAAGGGCGAAAATATTTCAAGCCGTAAATCATCATTTAAGGACGTATCAAGCAAGGATTGGTTTAATAACTATATCGCCTATCTTGAAAAGTACAAGGTAATATCCGGCTATGACGATAAGACATTTAAGCCGGACGAACATATTACAAGAGCCGAATTTGTAACAATGTGTATGAGGTTCTATGCGCTGGACGCTAAGACAGTGGCGGCAAAGAAGAATATTTTTAATGATGTACCAAAATCACATTGGGCGTCAGGTTATATTTACAGCGCTGTTGGTATGGGCTGGATAAACGGATACAGCGACAGCACATTTAAGCCGGACAGCAACATCACACGCGCGGAGGTTGTAACGATTGTAAACCGCGTAACAGGACGCGCCGCCGATACGGAATACATCAATAAGAATATGTCAGCCGTAAATAAATTTACAGACCTCAAAGACAAGTCATATTGGGCGTTTTATGAAATCCTTGAAGCAAGCAATACGCATAATACCGTTGACGGAAAGAGCGGCGAAACTTGGGTAAAATAATTGTCTGATTTGTGTATTGTGTTTGTTGACCGGATATGATATAATCTTTATAATATTTTATATCGAAAGGAAAGAATATTATGGATAAAAAATTAAAAATAATTATAGAAAACTGTCCCCAAAATCATAAATGCCCCGCTGTCAATGTTTGTCCTGTTGGAGCGTTAAGTCAGAAAGATTTTGAAGCACCGATAATAGATTATGACAAGTGTATAGGGTGCGGTAAATGTTCAAATTTCTGTCCTAAAAAAGCATTGGTATTATAATTGGATTATACATAAGGGGTGTAAACGGTGGAGGAACGCATAGAACCGACAAATACGGTACAGACTGAATTTGACGAGTGGATTATAAACGGTTTGGATAAGGCGGAAGAAATAATCCATAAATCAGATACAGAGAATATTAAGCAATAAGCGGTTGTTTGAAAATAAACAGCCGCTTTTTTGTTGCAAGGAGTGATGTCTATACAGGAAGAAATAAATAAAAAAACAGTTGCGTTAGTTATAAGCGCTTCCAAAATGACGGGGCGCGTATTGCAGGCGGCAATTCGTGAATACCTAAGACAGCAGCAGAAAAATAAAAACAAGGGCTATCAGGGTAAACAGACGATTAAGCAGCTTGTAGAGTCAGGCGCGGCGCTTTCAAATATTGAGATAACGAATAAAAATATAAAATCTTTTGAGCCGGTGGCGAAAAAGTACGGACTTGACTATGCTTTGAAAAAGGATAATTCCACGAAACCGCCGAAGTACCTCGTATTCTTCAAGGGTAAGGATATTGATGTCATAAATATGGCGTTTCAGGAGTATTCGCAAAAGCTGTTACGGGAAAAACCGTCAATCCGTAAAATGTTATCTCAAATGCGCGAGCTTGCAAAGACTATCAATCCGAAAGACCGCGCCCGCCGCAAAGAACAGGAGCGCGATATATGAGGATAGACAAAAGGTTTATTCTTTTAAATATCCCGTATCTTCTGTTCTTTTGGATTGCTGATAAGATATGCTATATATACAGGATAACAGAGGGTAATAAAATAATAGCGTTGGTTCAGGGAATTGCGGAGTTTTACAAAGCTCCGCTTTTTTCGTTCCACATAATCGATATATCAATCGGAGTAATAGCCGCGCTTCTGATTAAGTGCGCAGTTTATGTCAGGGGTAAAAATGCTAAGAAATACCGAAACGGCATTGAATACGGTTCGGCGCGCTGGGGTACGGCGTCAGACATAGCCCCGTATATTGACGGACAGAATTTCTATAATAATGTTCTTCTCACGAATACGGAACGGCTTACAATGGACAGCCGCCCGAAGCTGCCGAAGTACGCAAGAAATAAGAATGTTCTTGTAATCGGCGGCAGCGGCAGCGGTAAGACAAGGTTT
This sequence comes from uncultured Ruminococcus sp., assembly GCA_900553335.1. Classification (GTDB taxonomy): domain Bacteria; phylum Bacillota; class Clostridia; order Oscillospirales; family Ruminococcaceae; genus UMGS1601. The sequence continues at coordinate 1,923 of USCU01000274.1, forward strand.
TTCATAAAACCGAATTTAATGCAAATGCACAGCAGCTATGTTGTAACCGATCCGAAAGGTACGGTTTTAATTGAGTGCGGGAAGCTGTTACAAAAAGGCCTGTCTCTTATACACATCTGACGCTGCCGACGATCTACTCTGTGTAGAT
>USCU01000275.1 GCA_900553335.1 uncultured Ruminococcus sp.
ACGAGATTGCCTCTTGTCTCGTGGGCTCGGAGATGTGTATAAGAGACAGGTGTAGTTTTGTTTAGAGGTTATCTCTGTGAAAATCGGAAAGTTGTTAATAGCATATCTGCAAAGCTTTGCGAGATCGGTGCAGGTAGTTATGTTTGATTCCTGACCGTCCAAGTCAAGACCGTGAGCGTTATAAAAAGTAGTGCTTGTCATATTAAGCTCTTTTGCCTTGTTATTCATCATGACAACAAATTCGTCAATACTGCCCCCGATGTTAATAGCAAGTATATTTGCCGCTTCACAGGCAGACGGTATCATCAAAGCACAAAGCAGATCATAATAGGAAAGCTTTTCTCCTGATTTTATGTCTGCGTTTGAGTATCCCGTATCGTAAAGCTCGGCAAACGCTTCTTCTCCTGCGGAAATTTTGGTTGTCTTTAGTTCTTCAATGTTTTCCTTGAAATTATCCAAAACAATAACGCAGGTCATTATTTTTGTTAGAGAAGCGGGAACTCTTTTTTCATCCGCCTTTTTGCTGAAAACAACTTCTCCTGTTTCAATATTTTCAAGATAAGCCGCCTCACTGTAAAGAGTAACACCCTTAGGTTCAAAATTATATGCGCCGGCGCTTAATGAAAAAAGCGGTGAGGCGATCACGGCAATAAAAACGAATAATGTTATAAAGCTTAGTTTTTTCATGATTTCACCTTAAATGATTAAATTTTTTTATTAATGGTTAGTCGAAACTCTAATTACGCATTACGCATTAAGAATTACGAATTATTTTATAGACTATGTTATTTCCTCTTTTGCCGGTTTTCTCTACTATTTTTAGGTAGCTGAGAATATTAAGACAAATTCTGGCGCAGGATATATTAATTCCAGCAGATCTTGCAAAATCGCTTGAGCAAAATTCACCGCAGAGTTCGTCGATCAGAAAAACTCTGTAATCATCGGGACAAGATAAAACCAGCTCTTCTTCAATATCAAGGGGAATCTTATCACCTTTTAAATATTTCGTTTTTCCCCGCCTTGTTACTTTTTGATATCTGTGGTCTTCAGCCTTTATTACAGGGATAATGACACGCATATTCGGATTATCGAGGGTGTATTTTATGCTGTATAGCTCAAAAAGCGCATCGTAAACAGTTCCTCTTTGCGGCGATTTACGTTTCCTGATAATGTTGCCTTTTTCATCCGTCCAAACTATTACTGTTTCGCAGGCAATAGGATGAACGACTGTAACAGGCGAGTATTCCAAAAATATATCAAGTTTTTTTTGAAGCTTAAAAAGCTGATGCGTCTGGATCTCAATGATTCCGTTTTCTCCGACTATATCAGCGTAAAAGCTGCCGATTTTGATTTCCTGATTCATACCGTTCGGTTCATAGTATTCCTTTAAAACGGCATGAATGCTTTTTTCACCCAAGGTTCCTATTGTATTTCGCTTGCTTTCTTTTTCGGCTATGTGAGCGCAGGCCTCTAAAAATCGCTCTCTATCCATATTTCCTGATTTCGTATTCAGCATTCGATTTTTCATTTATCAAAAGCGGAGCTTTATACGGTTTGTGAGTTTTGATATAACGGCTTATTAAAAACTTTCTTATACACCTTACAGGTGTTGCGAGCACAGTTAGCATAATATTATAAAAATGAAACAAAAATCCGAGAGGAAAGGCATTTGTTAAAACAGGATGTTTTTTCTTGCATCTCTGACTTCCGCCGATCCTTACGATTTTTCTGTTAATAATAGCTTCAATAAGCTCGTTTGTTGTTGTAACCGTAGTGTTGATTAGAGAATATCCCTCGCCGATTGTATCGGTTTTGTGTGAATCGCTTCCGCCGGTGCAGGGGAATCTCCATTTCTTTGCAAGCTCCAAAGCATTGCCGTTATTGGAAATATATTCAGAGCTGTTAAATGCTTCTATAAAATCGCACTGTGAAAGATACTTTTTATATTTTGATTCTTTGCCTCTCATAAGAGAAAGAAACTTTGCGCCGTATGGATGAGCAGGTCCCATTATGCCTGTCTCTTATACACATCTCCGAGCCCACGAGACAAGAGGCAATATCGTATGC
>USCU01000276.1 GCA_900553335.1 uncultured Ruminococcus sp.
ACTGGGTTGCGATTATAAGATGCATTCCTGCTGCACGGGCAAGCTGAGCTATACGGCATATCGAGTCTTCTACTTCTTTAGGAGCTGCCATCATAAGATCGGCTAACTCGTCAATCACAACAACAATCTGAGGAATTGGCTCTAAGTCTTCCTTGTCCTTTTGATATTCGTTATAATCTTCTAAATCCCTTACACCATTATCAGCAAAGGTTTTATATCTTCTCATCATCTCGGCAACTGCCCATCCAAGCGCACCTGCCGCTTTTCTTGCTTCTGTCACAACCGGAATCAAAAGATGAGGAATTCCGTTGTAAATAGGAAACTCAACCTGTTTTGGATCTATAAGAATAAGCTTTACCTCTTCAGGCGATGCTTTGTATAAAATGTTCATTATTATGGAGTTTGTGAATACAGACTTACCTGCTCCGGTCGTTCCGGCAACAAGCAGGTGAGGCATTTTAGAAATATCGCCCATAACGATATTTCCTTCAATATCCTTGCCGACAGCAAATTCAAGCTTTCCTTTGCTCTTTCTAAACTCATCGCTGTCGATAAGTTCTCTTATTGATACACTGTCACGCTTCTTGTTTGCAATCTCAATTCCTACAGCCGCTTTTCCCGGAATAGGTGCTTCAATTCTGATTCCCTCCGCAGCAAGATTCAGAGCAATATCATCTGTAAGTCCTGTTATCCTCGAAACCTTTACTCCTGCCGCAGGCTGAAGCTCATATCTTGTTACAGACGGTCCCCTATGAACACCAACGATTCTGGTTTGAACACCAAAGCTTCTGAGAGTTTCAACTAATGTATTCCCTCTCTCTCTTATTTCATTCTGATACTCACTTTCAGATACTTTTGAATTTGAAAAACTAAGCAAATCAACAGGAGGTGGCTGATAAAGTCCTTTTTCCCCCTCTTTTCCGAAAAACGAAGTCTGTCCATCGCTTTCAACATATATATCATTTTTTTGAGGCTTGTCCGCAGGCTTTTTAACAGCAGACTTATTCTGCCGTTTGGCAGCGTTCTTTATGATCTCGTCATAATCGCTTACCTGATTTTCAGCTATAGGTGTTTTATCAGGAAAAACTGGCTCTTTTTTAGCAGTCTGATTTTTTCTTGTACGACTTTTTGCAGGAACGCTCACATCATCTTTTATAAACTTGGCAGGATCATGCTCAAAACCCTTATCCGAGAATCCTGAAGAAAGCTTTGAGGTGTCTGCGCCGTAATATTTCGCAATGTCAACCTCCCTGTCGCCAGCCAACTTTTTAGCTTTTCTCTCCTCCTGCTTCTGAGCATTAAAAGCTCTGTCCTCCTTTATCGCTACAACGCTTTTCTTTACAGGCTTTGAGAAAAAATTTATTATGTCCTTAAAGCTTATATGGAAAATAAGCATAAGGAATATTATCGTTGCAAGAACTAATACTATTGTTCCACCGACTTTACCTAAAAGCGCAGCAATCGGCCAACCAAACAGAGCGCCTAAAACCCCTCCGCCGGAAAGCTTAACAGATTCATCATAAATAACCGACAAACGCTCACCGAAGCTTGCAGAATACGGAAGCGGAATCCCAACTAATACGGTATGAAAAACTCCGCACAGCAAAAATATAAAAAATATAGTTTCTATAATTTTTGCGATAGCTATATTATCGTTTTTAGAAAAAGCTATTTGAATTGATAACACTATGAGCATCGGCCCTATAAAAAACAGCGGAACACCGAAAACACCTCTGATCGCTGTATGAAGAGTTCCCCAAAAGGCATCTCCCGTAACATATGTAAGAGCAACTATCAAAGCACCGATAATAAAGAAAATTCCTGCAGGAAGCTCTTTATGAACGGTATTTTTAGCAGTATTTTTTGTCTTTGCCGCAGACATGTTTTTTGTTGTTCTCTTTGCAGTCTGCTTTTTTACCGGCTTTTTTTTATTCGCCATTCTTTTGTCTCCTTCGATCTGTCTTAATTTATAGGCTTATCTGATGACCGATAATAGATTCAATAATTGAGATCAGTATTACAATAACACCAAGTGCGGCGGTGTAATATGCAAAAACCTTGAAT
>USCU01000277.1 GCA_900553335.1 uncultured Ruminococcus sp.
GGGTGACAGAGTAAATCTTGAGCTTGACTTTTTCGGCGGCGAACCGCTTATGAACTTCGATGTTGTAAAACAGATTGTTGTTTATGCCAGAAGCCGTGAAAAAGAGTATAATAAAAATTTTCGATTTACGATCACAACTAACGGACTGCTCTTAACCGATGATAAAATCGACTTTATCAACAAAGAAATGTCAAATGTTGTCTTGTCGATAGACGGAAGAAAGGAAGTAAACGACAGACTGCGTGTTCGTGTAGACGGTTCAGGGTGCTATGACAAAATTTTAGAAGGTTATAAAAAACTTGTTTCAAAAAGAGGGGACAAGGATTATTATGTTCGAGGCACATATACAAAATATAATCTTGATTTTTCAAACGATGTAATGCATTTGTATGATTTGGGATTTGATCAAGTTTCTGTTGAACCTGTTATGGCTGATGAAAATATGCCGTATGCAATTACCGAAGAGGATGTTGACGCTATAAGCAAAGAGTACGAAATATTAGCAGAAAAGCTTGAGAAAATCAGGGCAGACGGAGGATTTTGTAATTTCTTCCACTTCATGCTTGATTTAGATCAAGGACCTTGTGCGATAAAGCGTCTTAGAGGATGCGGCAGCGGCAATGAATATATAGCAATTACTCCAGACGGCGATATTTATCCATGTCATCAGTTTGTTGGAATACCGGAATTTAAAATGGGAAATCTTGAAGCAGGAACATTTGACAACAGCATAAAAGAAAGATTTGCAAAAACCCATGTCTATGCTAAAGAAGACTGCAAAAGATGCTGGGCAAAATTTTATTGTTCAGGCGGCTGTAATGCAAATAACTTCCTCTACGAGGGAGATATTTTAAAGGCGCATAAGCTTTCTTGTAAGCTGCAAAAAAAACGTCTTGAGTGTGCAATAATGCTTCAAATTAAAAAGCATTTGCAAAAGTAAACTATTATTGATGCTTTTTATCGTTATTATTTAATACATTACATATGCACAACTTTTATAATTAATTAGATCTCCGGATTAACCCGGAGATTTTTTTATTGTCATAAAAGGACAACTTGTCACATACTATTTTGTAGGACATAAGAAAGGAGCCGTTTATGAATAACAAATATTTGTATGCGCTGGATCTGCTTCCATTGGGATTAAAAAACGCTATTGAAAAGTTAAGTATATCGGATTTGATGAGAATATGTGAAATAAGACTCAGAGTAGGAAGCTTTTTAACTGTAAAAACCCAAACAGACGAATTGTTCGTAACATACGGCGGAAATTTATCACTCTCTACCGCAAACGCAATTCGGATATATAAAAACGATATTGAATACACATATCTGCGTTCGTTTGAAAATTCGCTCTATAGCTTTGAAAAGGAGCTAAAGAACGGATTTATTACTACTAAAGGAGGAAACAGAGTTGGTTTTTCTTCCTCGTTCATATATGATAACGGCGAAATTTCAAGAATCAGCGATGTTACAGGCATAAACATAAGGATTTCAAGAGAAGTAAAATACTGTTCAAAAGAAATTCTTGAAAAAATAAATTTTAAATCCCCGGTAAGTCTGCTTTTATGCGGTCCTCCCGCCAGCGGAAAAACGACCGTTTTAAGGGATTTGTCAAGAGAACTTGGAAACAGATTTTCTGTTTCAATAATTGACGAGAGAAATGAAATCGCAGCATCTGACAGCGGTGTTGTTGAAAACGATATCGGAAAGTTTTCTGATGTTTTAAGCGGCGTTTCAAAAGAAGAGGGAATTAAACGTGCAGTAAGACTTTTATCTCCAAAATCTATTATCTGTGATGAAATAGGTGCGAAAGCTGAACTTTCAAGCTTTGAATATCTCTTTAACTCAGGAGTTAAACTCATTGCTACAACTCACGCCGAAACAACTGATGAAGCCAGACAAAAACCTCTTATCAAAAAGATGATAAAACGAAAATTTTTTGATTATATTTTGTGCCTTTCAAAGGACAGAAAGATTTGTGAATTGAAAGATTTACGAGAGGAAAAACTTCAAAATGCTCATTAAATATACAGGTATTCTGCTGATATTTATAA
>USCU01000278.1 GCA_900553335.1 uncultured Ruminococcus sp.
CTCCAAAACGATGAAAGCCCCGATAACATCAAAGTTTTCAAGGACAATATCTATGCCCCATTATATCTATATACTATAAAAAAATATTTTGCAGTTTTCTTGAAGAGATTAGAACTCTCGCAATTTTGAGTTTGCTCACCTTATTTATATTTAGTATTTTTTCATAGCTCTGCATTTAGGATCACATACCTTACATACCGCACACGGTTCGATTGCTTCACCTTGTTTCGATAATTTTATATAACTGCATTTCGGGATTCGTCCGTCTTTAATAGCATTAATCCTAAATTTTATTAACCTTTTTGCTAACTCAATTTGCTCTTCAGTCGGATTTACTAAATCAAAACCAGTAAAAGCACATTTACCGTCTATACACCTCCCACATCCCTCATGACCTGTACGCATTTTGACCAGTTCTTGCATTGCAACAGATTCATTTGACAAAACGGATTCCAAATATTCATCATATTGAACGCATATACGAATATGACAATTACCATCTTCCGATTTGTTGACCGAACCCCACCGTTTTCCTTTATATTTACCGTTAATGCTGATTTTGTTCTCCTTTAGCCATTCAAGAAATTGATTCATTATAATCTCTCCAAAATGCATGTTCTTACCTGAAATTTACCACAAATGCCGAAAGAAGCCGATCATTGGAAAGTGATCGGCTTCTTTCGGCATTCTTTTGGTCGAGGTGACAAGACTTGAACTTGCGGCCTCTGCGTCCCGAACGCAGCGCTCTACCAAACTGAGCCACACCTCGAAATATATAACACAAATAATGCTCTGCCTCTATAAGCAGCAGATTCCATTCAGCTTTTCAATTGGAAAATGCAATCACCAACCGAAACCCTTATCGTTGAATGACGGGCAATGCTCCTTATTGACAAATGGCACCCCCAGTAAGAATCGAACTTACATCTAACCCTTAGGAGGGGTTTATTCTATCCATTGAACTATGGGGGCAAAAGCACCTTAAAACATTACTAAAGTATTATATCAGATTTAAAATCAAATTTCAAGTCCTTTTTTCAACTTTTTTATTTTTGTTTTTCATAGTAAAAGGTCCTCTGCTAAAAACTGCACAAAGGACCTTTTTACCACTATACTATTCTTAAATACTCCTCGAGTGTAAGTTTGCTGTTTGTTATATTTTTCGCCAGCTCTTTGCCAAGATATCTTACATGCCAAGGTTCATACATATATCCCGTAACGCTCTCTTTGTTTTTAGGATATCTTAACAAAAACCCATACTCAGCACAGTGCTTTTCAATCCATTTTGCTTCTTTTGTACCAACAAACGAACGGCTCGCATTATTTATATCAATCGCAAGTCCCGTTTGATGCTCACTGTAACCTGGTCTTGCTGAATATCTGTCTGCAGCCTCCTGACCATCTCTTAAAACGTAACTTTCGTAAAGATATTTCTGTGTTTCGTAAGACCTGAATCCCGAACATATCCAAAGATCAATTCCGTCCTTTTTAGCAGCCTTCTGCATTTCACAAAAAGCTTTATATGCAGCGCTTGTAAGTCCTCCCGGATTGTAGCCGGGCGTAAGCGAGTAATTTTTATTTGCTATAAGGATTCCGTTTACATACGTTAAACCGTTTTTGTTTTCAACACTTGCCTTGCCCGTTTTCATAGTAAAAATCACAGGCGCAGAATAGTAATTTTTCTTGTTACTTGTAACGTATGTATACGCTCTTACATAATAAAGCGTTTCCGGTCGGAGATTGCTAAAGCTTAAACTCGGTTTGCTGCTTCTGATAAGACTATAGTTAGTCATATCGCTTCTTGTAGATATTTTAAGCGCATATCCAACATAAGGTGTTGTTTTGAGCTTTACTGATACGGACTTACCTGTTACAGACTTAGCTTCTACTACAGGCTTAGCTAACGCCTTAGTATTATATGTAAAATTATTTGATTTCGAGTAATATCTTTTTCCGTTCCTCGTTATATATGTACATGCTTTAAAGTAATATTTCGTGCCGGGTTTAAGACCTGTTACCTTAAGCTCGGGTTTTGAACTGTCAA
>USCU01000279.1 GCA_900553335.1 uncultured Ruminococcus sp.
ATCCAGAAAGCTGTTACGGCGTATAAATGTTCCCTCAAAGAACCAAGGAAGCCGTGAAAATATTTCTTTTAAATCGACTACCTCACTCTTAAGCATAGACGAAGAGTAAGGCTCAGTCTTTCTGTCAAGAGAACATTCAAAGAATTTCTTTACCGAAAGCAAAGGCAGTTTTTTATTTTGAGCAAGCTTATTATAAGCCAATTCCAAATAGTTTGCCTCAAACTTATCACCGCATATAATAAAAGTTACGACTTCACCTGATATCTCAGACTTTAAGGAGTCGTAAATCTCAGCGTTTTTAGAATCCGCTGAAAATCTTTTGTATTTTAAGTCTGCAAAACCGTTCTTTAGAAGCGATGAAAGAAAATCGCTGCCATTTTCTGTTTTATCTGCAATAAGAAGCTGAATTTCATTTTTTCCTAAAGATTGACATGAAATTAAATCCAACGTATCCTTATTGAGCTGTTCATCGTAATCAGATATCAAAATTACTGAAAGCTTCATAATCAAAACTACTCCTTGTCAAAATTATCTTTGAATTTAAAGTCCTCGTATTTACCGAGATCTAATTTCGTTATATCATGACTTATATGACGTTCTGAGCAGGGTATAAGCTCCTCATAATTTCCATACAACCATGTAAGATATTTTTTATATTCTTTTGGTACAGGGAAACTATACCCTTCGAAATCCCATTCTATCACTTCATCGAGCCAGCTTTTAAAAAATGCTCCTCTTCTTAAATTCTGTCCCATTCCGTCATACAAATACTCGGTCTTTTTATTTTTGCGGTAAAGCTTTATAACAAAAAACTGAAACCATTCAAGGAATTTCATCGGCAAAACGGTCTTAAGCGCTGTCGCAACACCCCTGATTAATTTATTAGATCCGTCTTGTTCCACTCCCTTAACCTTCGTACCGCCCCATTTGTTAAACACAAGGGAACGGGCAAGGACCGTCAGATTTCTGTGAAACTTCTGACCGATTCTTCCCGATGCAGTTTTGTCATGCGCAAAAATATCGACAAATATCCCCTGATGAAGATTTTTAAATTTCTGTGTAAATTCAGTTGAAAACACCGTATCGTTAAGACGAACCTTTGTGTAAAAGTGGTTGTCCTTATCGCTCGTCGGCGTCTGCAAAAAAAGCGCATCTGGCAAAGAATTCTCCGCCGCAGATATAAACTTTTCATAGTTTTCCCTTGTCATCATAACATCGCCGTCATAATCCCAAGGAATAAATCCTCGGTGCCTTATTGCTCCTAAAAGAGTTCCTCCGGCTAAGAAATACTCGATATCATTTTCTTTGCAGACCTTATCTATTGCCTTTAAAATTCCAAAAACTATCGCCTGAACCGTTTTAAATTCATGAGTTTCAGCGTCACTAAACACAAACATCCCATCAGGAGAAGCGACTCCCGCTTTTGTAAGCTCCAAAGCGTCTTTTAAAGGAATCGTCATGTCCTCAGTTAAGGGGAATAGATTTTTATGCTTTGCACTTTTTGATAGAATGTACTCGGTTTTTTGCCCTTCTAAAGTCATTGCCTTAACAAGCGCACACAAAACCTCGCTTATATACATCGCATCGAAATTTTCGAAATCTTTTTCGTTCTCTATTCGCTGTGCAATCTGAAAATTGTATGAGCAGCAAAAAACATCCGCTGTTTTTACAATACACAACCGGTTGTTATCAGCAGGAAGTTCTCTAAATTCGTTGTCAAAAACGCTTGTTAATAATATGATATATGAGCTTTTGTATTTTAAGAAATCAACGCTTTTATATGCTTCCTTGTTGTTAAACACGCTGTATCTCTCGGCAATAACTATATCGAAGCTTTCCGATTCGTCAATTATAATCAACTCACCGTTTTCAAAATATTCTTCTAATGAGATCACTTTTTTGCAGTAAACTTTAATATCAGTATTCTTTTTTTCGTTTATCGACAATAAGCAAAGAGATACTGCTCTTATCCAAAAGTCAGAACCAAAAACGGCAACTTTTTTATTTTTCAATCTGTCAAAATCAAAC
>USCU01000280.1 GCA_900553335.1 uncultured Ruminococcus sp.
TTGCCTCTTGTCTCGTGGGCTCGGAGATGTGTATAAGAGACAGTAAGAATTCTTATCAAAGAGGACAGAAAATGATAAAAAAATTTTTAGCGGCATTATCCGCCGCAATTTTAATATTTGCGCTCTGCGGATGCGATGAGATTTTTTATAAAACACCCGAGTATTCAGTTTCAAAAACTGAATATACCGAGAATATTATGCCCGATCTTACAGGGAAAACATTAGAGGAAGCTAAAAAAGGCGCTTTAGAGTATAAGCTTAACCCTATTGAGAATTACTCGTCAGATTACAAAAAAGGTGTTATCTTTGACCAAAGCATTAAGGCCGGAGAGGAGGTATCCCCCGGAGCAATAGTGGATGTTTATGTTTCAAAAGGAGCGAGATACACAGAGATTCCTTATGTTTCAAAATTCACTTATCATGTTGCCAAAACTGTTTTGGAATCTGTAGGCTTCGAGGTTAAAATAGTTTACGAGGGCGAAAAAGGCTCTTGTGACGACTCAGTAATTTCAGTTTCACCCGAAGAAGGAAAAAAAGCTGTATACGGCTCAGTCATAACCTTACGGGCAAACGCACTTGAGCCTTCAAAGGTTCAAACAACTTCAACTCAAACTCTGGTTCGTGATGGAACACGCCCTGCTACGGCAAAATTAACATACTAATCGCATTGACAGGGAATTTTTGATTTGCTATACTAAAATAAGAGAAATAAATACAGAAAAGGAGACAATATATCATGAAAAAATTAATTTCGTTTTTAGCAGCGCTTATCCTTTCCGCTTCTGTTATGACAGGCTGCGACAGCGGAGAGGTTTCATCAATAACGCCGAATGATTCTGACAATTCGTCTGATGTAGGTAAAATAACAAATACGGATACAACCGATGAGATGACAGAGCCTAATAATGGTAAAAATCAAGTTGACGCTGTAGACGCATGGGAAAATAACGGAGTTATGATAAACGGAAACGGTGAAAATGTCAGAGCGCTTGAGCTTTACGGCGGAAGCTTTGAAAGAGGATCGGAATATGCCAAAACTCTTAACTTATACAAAGAAAAGCTCGGAGATATGGTAAACGTATATAATATGTGCATTCCAACTGCTTTTGCGTATTATCTTCCGACTAAATACGAAAGCGAATATGCAAGTCAATATGAGAATATAAGAAATATTCAAAGTCAGCTTGAGAATGTAATTGACGTTGACATTTACAACACACTTGCTGAGCACTCGGATGAATATATTTATTTCAGAACAGATCACCACTGGCAGCCTTTAGGAGCTTATTATGCTGCTGAAGTTTTCGCCGAAAGAGCGGCTGTAAATCAGTTCCCTGACCTATCGACATATACAAAGATAGATTATGAGGGCTTCTGCGGTACGCTTGAGGGATTTGCAAAGTCAAACGAGCTATCCCAAAATCCTGATTTGTTTACTTACTATAAGCCTGCTAATTTAGAAAGCATTACCACCACATACTATGACAGTAATTTTACAAATCCCGTTGAAAGTATGCTGTTTTTCGATGACTTTGAGATGAAGAACGCTTATAGCACATTTCTCGGCGATGACAGAGAAATTGCAAAAATTGATACTAACGTTCAAAACGGAAGGACGCTTGTTATATTTAAAGACAGCTTCGGAAACGCACTAGTTCCGTTTTTGACTCAATCGTTCGAACATATTTATGTTTGCGACATAAGATATTTTGATACAAATGCTATTGAGTTTTGTCAGAACGTCGGAGCAACAGACGTACTGTTTGCTTGCTGTATGTTTACAAGCACAGGAGAAAACTCAGCACTTTTGACTGAGATTATGAATCAGTAAAGACCGCATTAATAATTTTCAGCAAAACTATTGACAAATAATAAAAATCGTCATATAATGTATTTAAGTCAATAAAATAAATCCTATGAACAAAGGTAAGTAGCTTTTTTCACGATGTTACAGAGAGTCGGCGGCGGTGGAAGTCCGATACATACGGAGATTATGCGAATGGATTTGTGAGGAGCTTGGTGAAATC